>JAEWHR010000112.1 GCA_023387655.1 Bacillota bacterium | reverse complement strand
TTAATCTACAGTAATTAACCCAACTGCTTCAATGATCGCTTTTCCATCCTCTGATTTTAGATATTCAAAGAAAGCTTGAATTAATTCACTTTGCTCACTGATTTCACCTTTGGTAGCCATTACAAATGGTCTGCTTAAGAAGTAGTTTCCTGCCTTGATATTCTCTGCTGTTGCAGCAACACCTTCTAAATCAGCAACAGTCACACTATCATCAACAACATCAAGTGATACATATCCGATTGCACCTTTTGTAGAAGCAACCTTCGCCATTACGGCACCTGTATTATCTAACTCGTTAGCATATACACATTGGTCTTCAACTTTTAAGATTTCTTCAAATGCTCCTCTAGTACCAGAACCAGCTTCTCTACCGATAACAACGATTGGCTGGTCATTTCCGCCTAATTCGCTCCAGTTACGGATAGTCCCTGTATAGATACCAATTAACTGATCCTTGGTTAGGTTTGTTACTGTATTGGATTTATCAAGAACTACGGCTATACCATCGATTGCAACAATATTTTCAACTGCTCCAGCTTCTTTCTCTGCATCCTTTAAGTTTCTTGAAGAATTACCGATGTCTGCGGTGCCATTGATTACTGCTTCAATACCTGCTCCAGAACCAACAAATTCCGGCGTTACTGTTACATTTCTATTTTTATTCATAAAATCTTCTGCAACTGCATTGCTTAATTTCTCCATGGAGGTAGAACCTATTAAGGTAATAGAACCACTTAATTTTTTATCTTCTTCCTTGTTATCACCCGCTTTTGTAGGTTCATTTGTCACTCCTGAGTTACCTGTATTCGAATTGTTTTCATCTTTACTGTTATTATTACTTCCGCAGCCGGTAAGTACTCCCCCGATTAATGCTACGCAACAAGCCATGACTGCTGCCTTCTTCATAAATTTACTTATCATCATACTTACTCTCCTTTTCCCATGAGAATTCTTTTTTTCATTTCCTTTTGACATTTTTAATTTAACACAAAAAAATTATTCGAACTATCACACTATTGTATAAGTTATGTGAAATCTATGTAAAATTTGAACCCTTTCTGTTTCACAAAAAAGGTATAAAAAAATGAGATACCCTTGAGTAATAAGGCAATTCCCTTATTACTTTAGGTATCTCAGCTGCTTATTTCTATAATTATAAATTTCTACACTGCATTAATTCTATATTTCTATACTGATTATACTAATATACTTCTGTATTTCTATACTAGTATACTGATACTTTTACACTTCTATACTAATATACTGATATACTTTTATACTTTTATACTTCTATACTTTTATTCTTCTATACTTTTATTCTTCTATTTTTCTATACTTCTACTATATACTTCATTTCTTCTATACATTTTTCATTAATCATGACTTCTTATACTTGTTTAAGGTCAGAACTGATACAAGCATCAAACATTTCTGTTTTCATTGGTTTTCCAAAATAATAACCTTGTACCAAATCGCACTGCATCCGCTCTAAAAAATCAACTTGTTCTTTTGTCTCAACTCCCTCACAAAGAACAGTCATTTTCATAAGTTTAGCCATTCTTATGATGCTTTTAATTACTACTTCTTCTTTTTTTGTAACTATATTATCTGTTAGGAAGTCTTTGTCCAATTTTAATATATCAAATTCTAAATTCATTAACAGATTTAATGAGGAAAAACCTGATCCAAAATCATCCATTGATACTTTAAAACCATAATTTTTTAATTCCATTAATGTTTCTTTCGCCTGTTTTGAGTTTTCTAAAAAGATATTCTCTGTTAATTCAAACTCAAGATACTCTGGAGGAATCTGATATTGTTCCACTAATCGTGTTACTTTTCTTGCAAAGTTATCTTGCTTTAAATGTGCTCTTGAAACATTCACTGAGATTGGAACAATCTCAAGCCCATGTTGAATTCGATGTACTAAGTATTCGCATACTTTTCCATAGACATAAAAATCTAATTTTGCTATAAACCCATTCTTCTCAAAAACTGGTATGAATTCATTTGGATAAACAACACTACCGTCTGAGCGTGCCCAACGAACCAATGCCTCTGCTCCCACAATTCTCTTTGTTCTCAGATCTATCTTTGGTTGTAACTCAAAATAAAACTCATCGTTCTTTAAAGCCTCATCTGCCATACTTGTAAACCGATAGTACTTTTTACGTTCTGCTTCCATATCTTTATCAAAGATAATACAATGAGTTCGATTGAATTTTGCTACTTTTCTTGCTTGATTCGCATTATCAATATAGGTTTGAATATCTGTTTCTTTATTATCAATCAAGATAACTCCTGTAACAGCATGTATCGAAGATTCCGGGTATAGTTTTAATATCTTTTTTTGAAAACTATAATTTAACATCTGTAATTCTTGAATCAATTTACGTTTAATCAGTGGTCCCTTTAAAGAAATCATACCTACAAAATAATCAGAAAAAATACGACTACCAATGATATAACGTGGGCTTTGTGACATGAAATGCTGTTCAAATAAACGCAATACCTCATCCCCAGCAGCATATCCATAAGTTTCATTAAAGTACTTGAAATTATTTATATCTGCATAAAATAATATGTACTGATTATTTGAATCATTTTTATAAATCAATTCCGCTTTCTCTAAAAAGTAATCATATTTTATTAGCCCTGTTATTGGATCAAAAAAGGTAACTTGCTCAATACGCCTTTGTGCCTCCTGATTTGCTCTATATATTAGAAAAAAGTTTTCAAATATTCGTTTCGTCTGTAAGAACGCACTAATTTCCTCGTCTGAAAAACAGTCTTTCCCATTTCTAGATTCAAAACTTATAAACCCAATTAATCTTTTCTTTTGTATGAGGGAACACAAAACCATGTTATCTACTTTGTTTTGTTTTATAATAGGAAAATTTTTCTCCGCTTCTTTTATTTCTTTGAGTTCTTGAAATGTAAAAAATCCCCTCGACTGATCCATATGTTTGAAAAATATCTCTTTTAACTCCTCAGAATAGGTAAAAATTTGATTTCGCATTGGCTCGATCTCAGGTGTAAGCCATTCATAAGTTGCCATAAAACATGGTAAATTGTGTTGCTTTTCTAGAACTGTAATGTGACTTAATGAAAATTGTTCTCCAACCTTAGTTAATAGAAGGGATATCGCTTCCGATACATCATTAACTTTGCTCATAAGCTCTAAGGCATAACTTGATAATTCTAGGGTAAACTGCGTTCCTAACACATCCTTGTTATAGGTCATTTGCTCCTCCTTCGTAAGTCATGCACCTACCATACTATGATACGAAATAACTCTCGTTTCTCACTTATTCTTTTCTATAACATTTTCATTGAAACGTTACTCAATACTTTCTTTATTTTTGAAATTTTTTATAGTATTTCATCGAATCCTATAAAATTATAGCATATTTAGTAAAATCTAACAAGTTAGATGAAATATTTTTTCTCAAATCCTTAAACTTAAAACAGAGGTTCCTAACATATTCTCGTTAGGAACCCCCAAAAGTGACTAAGCGTATTCTTGAATAAGCCTATCGGTTCATTAAAACTTACTTGTAAAAACCTATCTAATTCATTAAAACCTAGTTTACTAATAAAAACCTTGTTAACTCATTAAAGCCTTGCTTACTTATAAAAACCTAACTTACTAATTAAAACCTAGCTTTCTAATTAATAACTAGCTTACTAACAGTAACATTTTAAAATTAGTAGAACCTTCTCTTAGCCTCATGTCTATTATCAAATACTTTCACTTCGCAGCAAGGTTTTAAGCACACATCGCAAACATCATTTAACATGAAAAATTCTTCTAATGTCATGTCATGCATGTGAAGTATATCCCCGATTGATTCGCATTCTCTTACCATATGCATTTTCGTATGAATTCTTTTTGGAACTTCACAAACTGGTTCTTCTGGACATACTGGGCATTCTGGTTCCATTGGGCAGATTGGAACAAACTCACACTCTGGCTCTACTGGACAAACTGGGCATACTGGGTACTCTGGTTCTTCTGGACAAACTGGACATACTGGACATTCTGGGCATTCGCACTCTTTTTCTATTATTATAGGGAAAATAGGACGAAGAGGTGGTCTTTGTGGTTTCTCAGGTTTTGGAATAATTGGAGGTCTTTGCGGTATCGGTTTTGGTGCTGGTAACGGTGGTATTATTGGTCTTTGCGGTAATGGAAGAGGTGTCGGCTTCGGTGGTGCTATTGGTGGTGCTGGAGACACTGGTGGAAGCGGTCTCACAGGTGGCATTATAGGTGGCATCACTGGTGGCACTGGAACCATTGGTTTTTCTTCAGGTAGTATAGGAATACAAATTTGCTGACCAATTTGCAAATTATATACATCAGTGTTTGGATTAGCACGCATTATGAGTGCTAATGGAACTTTATATTCTAAGCTTAACTTATAGAGCGTATCTCCTGCTTTTATTGTATGCAACATACCATCTTCACATGGTGGTGTTGGTGGCATTACTGGTGGGGTTGGTTTTGGTGGAGCTGGTTTTGGTGGAGCCGGCTTTGGTGGGGCTGGCTTTGGTGGAGCCGGTTTTGGTGGAGCCGGTTTTGGTGGGGCCGGTTTTGGTGGGGCTGGCTTTGGTGGGGCTGGCTTTGGTGGTACTGGCATAACCGGAGGCATTGTCGGTGGTACTGGTTGCACTGGTGGGACTGGAGTAACCGGAGGCATTGTTGGTGGCACTGGTTTTACCGGAGGCATTGTTGGTGGCACTGGTTTTACCGGAGGCATCACTGGTGGTACCGGTTTAGCTGGTGGCGTAGATGGTTGTGGAGCTACACCGCCCGGAATACATACACGCTGTCCAATCTGAAGATTATATGGGTTATCATAAGGATTTGCACGTATGATTGCATCCAAAGGAACATTATATTGTAAACTTAGCTTATAGAATGTGTCCCCAGACTGAATCACATGAAACATTCCATCACATGTAACTGGTTTCTCTGTTGGTTTACTCGGTATTGATGGCTTTGGAGTAGAAGGCATCATTACAGGTGGAACTGGTTTGCCTGGTTTTGTAGGCATTGATGTAGTTGGTGGCATTGGAGTTACTGGTGTTGTTGGTGTTCCAGTGATTGCATTAGGAATACAGATACGCTCTCCGACCTGAAGGTTGTATACATCCACATATGGATTAGCGCGAAGAATTTCTGCCAGTGGAACCTTATAATATCCACTTAATTTGTATAGCGTATCACCGGACTTAATCGTATGAATAATTCCATTGCATGATTTTTGATCCATAGCAGTCCTTGATAGAAATAGTATCATGATAATATATGAAATTAACTCTCATTATGTGATGATAAGTATTCATATTCTTGCAAATTCTCAAGTAATAAAATAGTAAAGATTCTGTTAGAATTTCGTTAACTTTTACAATTTGAGGATTATTCGGTTGAACTTAAGTTCTGGGTGTCGTATAATAAGAAACTGGTATATTTTGATTGTCACCAATTTATGGTTAAATATGTAGAAAATCATCGATTGCTTATCCATGGTTTTAGAACGAGAGGTTTATTATGTTAAAATCCAATTATTCCTTAGGAATCGATATCGGTTCCACAACGGTAAAAATTGCTGTATTAGACAGCAACAATCATATGATCTTTTCTGATTATGAGCGACATTTTGCCAATATACAAGGTACCCTAGCGGACTTAATAACTCGTGCAAAATCTGCACTTGGAGAGCTTACAGTAGCACCTGTAATAACCGGTTCCGGCGGATTGGCGATATCAAAGCATCTTAATGTACCTTTTGTACAAGAAGTAGTTGCGGTAGCAACCTCATTGCAAGATTATGCGCCACAAACAGATGTCGCGATTGAACTCGGTGGAGAAGATGCCAAAATAATTTATTTTACAAATGGTATTGAACAACGAATGAATGGAATCTGCGCTGGTGGAACCGGTTCCTTTATTGATCAAATGGCAACACTTTTAAAAACAGATGCTGCCGGACTAAATGAATACGCTAAAAACTACCAGGCGATTTACCCAATTGCAGCACGCTGTGGTGTATTTGCAAAATCAGATATTCAACCTTTAATTAACGAAGGTGCTACAAAACCTGACCTTGCTGCTTCCATTTTTCAAGCGGTAGTAAATCAAACGATTAGTGGTCTTGCGTGTGGCAAGCCAATTCGTGGCAATGTTGCTTTCCTTGGTGGACCTTTGCATTTCTTATCTGAACTTAAAAATGCTTTTGTACGAACACTAAATTTAACAAAAGAACAGACCATTGCACCAGATCATTCCCATTTATTTGCTGCAATTGGCTCTGCAATGAATCATAATTCAAAAGTAACCACTTCACTACAGACGTTAGTGGATCATTTAACCACTGGAATCACACTCGATTTTGAAGTTAATCGAATGGACCCACTGTTTGATAACGAAGAAGCTTATGAGATGTTCTTACATAGACACAACACTCATACTGTAAAAAAAGGTGATTTATCCACCTATCAGGGGAATTGTTATCTCGGAATTGACGCTGGTTCCACGACAACGAAAGTGGCACTTGTTGGCGAAGATGGTTCTCTTTTATATTCTTTCTATAGTAATAATAATGGTAGTCCATTAAAGACTACAATCAAGGCAATTAAAGAGATTTATACGTTATTACCAGAAGGAGCTAACATTGTTCGTAGCTGTTCCACTGGATACGGAGAAGCTCTTATAAAATCTGCTTTAATGCTTGATGAAGGTGAAGTAGAAACTGTAGCCCACTATTATGCTGCTGCCTTCTTTGATCCAAAGGTAGACTGTATCCTAGACATTGGTGGTCAGGATATGAAATGTATAAAAATTAAAAATGGTAGTGTGGACAGCGTTCAATTAAACGAAGCTTGTTCCTCTGGCTGTGGTTCTTTCATTGAGACCTTTGCTAAGTCATTAAATTATGAAGTGGCTGATTTTGCAAAGATAGCCTTATTTGCACAAAACCCAATTGATCTTGGATCTCGTTGTACCGTTTTTATGAATTCAAAAGTAAAACAAGCTCAAAAAGAAGGCGCTACCGTTGCTGACATTAGTTCTGGTCTTGCTTATTCTGTAATTAAAAATGCGCTTTATAAGGTTATTAAAATAGCAGATCCAAAAGATCTTGGTTCTCATATTGTTGTACAAGGTGGAACCTTCTATAATGATGCAGTATTAAGAAGCTTTGAACGAATCTCTGGTTGTGAAGCAATTCGTCCGGATATTGCAGGTATCATGGGTGCCTTTGGTGCCGCTCTTATCGCAAGAGAACATTACGATCAAGAAGAAACTACTATGCTTCCGATTGAACGTATTAATGAACTCAAATTTGAATCCAGTATGGCTCGATGCAAAGGATGTACGAACAACTGCCTACTCACAATTAATAAGTTTACAGGTGGTAGACAGTTTGTCTCTGGTAATCGTTGTGAAAGAGGTATTGGAAAAGAAAAAAATAAGGATAATATTCCAAACCTTTATGAATATAAGCTTCACCGCTACATGGACTACGAGCCTCTTGCTAAAGAACTCGCTCCTCGTGGTGTAGTAGGTATTCCTCGTGTATTAAACATGTATGAAAACTATCCATTCTGGTTTACTTTCTTTACAAAACTAGGATATCGGGTAGTTCTCTCACCTCAATCTACGAGAGATATCTATGAGCTTGGTATAGAATCGATCCCAAGTGAATCCGAATGTTATCCAGCCAAAATCGTACATGGGCATATTATGTGGTTAATTAAACAAGGTGTTCCTTACATTTTCTATCCATGTGTACCTTATGAAAGAAAAGAAATATCAGGAACTGGTAACCATTACAATTGTCCTATTGTAACTTCTTACGGAGAAAACATTAAGAATAATGTAGAAGAGCTAAAGACCGAGCATATTTGTTACCAAAATCCATTCCTCTCCTTTGAGAATCAAGAGATACTAACGAATCGTTTGGTTGAGTATCTACTTGCAGAGCAACGAATGGCATCACAATCTACCTTAGAATATTCAAGTGAATTTGCATGTACAAATAATTTTTCTGATAGCAAGATTACAGAAGCAGAGATACGTGCCGCAGCTTCCCTTGCCTGGGCGGAGTTAGAAGAAGCAAGAGAAGATATGAAAAAGCAAGGCGAGCATACTATGGAGTACTTAAGAAAAACTGGACGAATGGGTATCGTTCTTGCTGGACGACCTTATCATGTAGACCCTGAGATTAATCATGGAATCCCAGAATTAATTAATTCATATGGGGTTGCAGTCCTTACAGAAGATAGTGTTTCTCATCTTGGTACGGTTGAAAGACCAATGATTGTAGTAGACCAATGGATGTATCATAGCCGCTTGTATGCTGCTGCTTCTTATGTAAGAACGCAGCCAAATCTACAATTAATCCAATTAAACTCCTTTGGCTGTGGGCTTGATGCAGTTACCACTGACGGAGTTAGCGATATTCTTACAAGTGCAGGAAAAATCAATACTGTTCTTAAGATTGATGAAGTGAACAATTTAGGTGCTGCAAGGATTCGAATCAGGTCATTACTCTCCGCAGTTCATGATCGTGATAGAAAACACATTGAAATGAAATTAGAATCTCCTGCTTATCACCGTGTTGTATTTACGAAAGAAATGCGCAAAGATTATACATTATTGGCTCCACAGATGTCACCTATTCATTTTGATTTCCTTGAGCCTGCATTTAAATCTTGCGGTTATAACCTTGTAGTATTGAACAATGACAACAAAGCTGCAGTGGATGTTGGACTTAAATATGTAAATAACGATGCCTGCTACCCATCCTTAATCGTGGTTGGACAGATTATGGATGCTCTTCTTTCTGGAGAATACGACCTTGATAAAGTTGCTGTTATGATAACCCAAACTGGAGGAGGTTGTCGTGCAACCAATTACATTGGATTTATACGAAGAGCATTGAAGAAAGCAGGATTTGAGCAGGTACCAGTTGTATCAATTAGTACATCTGGCTTAGAGAAGAATCCAGGTTTTGAAATTAACTACAATATGATAGTGCGCGCAGTACAAGCACTTGTTTATGGCGATATCTTTATGAGAGTACTCTATCGTACAAGACCATATGAAAAAGAACCTGGTTCCGCTAATGCACTCCATGCGTACTGGAGAGATATCTGTGTGAAATCTGTTCAAAACGGTAAATGGAGAGAATTCCGTAAAAACTGCCGTGATATTATAGAGGCATTTGATACACTTCCTTTAGATGAAAGCATCAAAAAACCAAGAGTTGGTATTGTTGGTGAAATCTTAGTTAAATTCCTTCCTGCTGCAAACAATTATTTAGTTGATTTATTAGAAGCAGAGGGTGCAGAAGCTGTAATGCCTGATATGATTGATTTCTTCTTATACTGTTCTTTTGATGCAAATTATAAGGCTCAGTATCTAGGTAAGAAGAAAATTGATGCGTTTTACAATAATTTGATTATTCGTTTCCTAGAGTTCGCCAGAAAAGAAGCGAGAAAAGCCTTCGAGGAAAGTAAGCGTTTTATTCCTCCAAAGTACATTCACGAATTAGCTAAAATGGCAGAACCAATTGTATCTATCGGTAACCAGACTGGTGAAGGATGGTTCTTAACTAGTGAGATGGTAGAGTTGATTCAAACTGGTGTTCCTAATATTGTTTGTGCACAACCATTTGCCTGCCTACCAAACCATATCGTCGGTAAGGGTGTAATAAAAGAGCTTAGGAACCGTTTTCCATCCTCTAATATCGTTGCTGTAGATTATGATCCAGGAGCAAGCGAAGTAAATCAATTAAACCGAATTAAGCTAATGTTAGCAACTGCAGTCAAAAATTTAGAATAGAGATAACTTACTAGTGGGAGTGTTATAAAAATTTATTACTCAGATATTTGTGCCTGCATTACCCCTGGCACAAATATCTAGCCTACGAAATAGACGTCTCATTTATTAGATAAAAATCATCTTTTATACGTGCGCAAAGAACGCCAAAAATCGTGCGCAAGAATGGAGATTATTATGTATTCGCTCATGCTTACAATCCAAATAATAGCTCTCTTAACCAATTTCACCGTAATCCTTGTGTTGTTGATTAAGAAACCATTCCGTGGACAAGCTATCTTTTTAGCACTATGCTTAGCTGTTCTGGTTCAATGCTTTGGTTATACACTTGAGATTACAAGTACAACCCAGGATGCTGCAATGATGTCTATCAAAATCCAGTACCTTGGAAGTGCTTATGTGAATATTCTATTTTTATCCTTCTTGTTAGATTATTGCAAAATCAAAAAGAGTAGGTTGCTTTTCTCTCTACTCTTTTTATTTAATACATTTATTCTCTTTTCTGTAGTCACATGTGAATATCATCCTTATTACTACTCTTCTATTCAGTTCGTACAAGAAGGCGCATTCCCTCATGTAGTTTTTACCAAAGGAATTCTTTATAATTTATTTAAAGCGGAAGTATTGTTCATTAATTTTTTAATATTTTTTATCGTTATACATTACTATTTCCGACAAGGGAAAAAAAGAAGAAGACAGGAACTAAATTTCGTTGGTGCATGTTTGTTCCCTAGTATTACATGTGCTTCCTATTTTATGAGCTTCTTTCAAGAATATGATCCTTCTTCTGCAAGTTTTGTAGTATCTGGAGTATTAGTATTAATCGCAATTTATCGTCACCAATTATTTGATATCATTCATACAGCAAGAGACCGTGTTATCGAAGTTATGGATGAGGCATTAGTTGTTGTTGATTCCGACTTTCATCTCCTTGATTATAATCCTGCTGCTAAGAAATTATTCCCTGAATTAAAAAAATCAGAGTTAAATAGTCCCCTACATAAACTATCAGAAGAATTAGATCGTTTGTTTCATCAAAACCTGGATTATGAATTTCAAAAAGAGATACGTACATACAACGCTCACATTAATAAGATCTATTATAACGATAGTCTGGTTGGATATTCCGCATGGATATTTGATATAACAGAAAGTAAAAATTATATGAAAAATTTGATTGAGATGAGAGAACAAGCGGAAAAAGCAAACTCCGCTAAGAGCATATTCTTAGCCCATATGTCTCATGAAATCCGCACTCCACTAAATGCAATAATTGGTCTTACGGACATTCTTCTACATAAGGATACCGATTATGAATTACATAATGATATTCTTAATATAAAGCATGCGGGTGGAACTCTTCTTAGTCTGATTAATGATGTACTAGATTTAACAAAAATAGAATCTGGTAAACTTAGCTTAGTAGAGGAACCCTATAAACTAACTAGCGTTATTCATGAAGTTATTAATATCGTTGGTGTAAAGCTTATGTTAAAACCAATTTCCTTACAGGTATCGATATCAGATCAGCTACCAAAATATTTCTATGGAGATGAACTTCGACTTCGTCAAGTACTCATTAATCTCATGAATAATGCTGCAAAGTTTACAGAAAAGGGAACTATCTCCCTCCAAGTGGAGCTTCGTAGTTATGATCTTGATACCCAGACTGCATTGCTTCTTTTTCATGTAAAAGACACAGGCCTTGGTATTGCTAAAGAAGATCAGCAACGTATCTTTCATAGTTTTGAGCAAGGCTCTGTGGGAAACGACGTATTGATAGAGGGTTCTGGCCTTGGTTTAACAATATGTAAGAATATTATTGAATCTGCTGGTGGAACCATACAGGTAGAATCGGAACTTGGAGTAGGTAGTAATTTTTCCTTCACCCTACCACAAAAAGTATATTCCCATGACCAACAAAATTCTGCTTCTACCTTAAAGCCAGGAGCCATTTATAAAATCACACCACCATTTACTGCACCTGAAGTTAAAGTTCTTGTCGTTGATGATAATCGTTTGAATCTTAAAGTAGCAAATGGACTGCTGAATCTGTTTGATATTTCTGTGTCCGTTGCATTAAGTGGTGCTGAATGTCTAAAAATTATACAAAAGGAAGCTTATCATATTATCTTTCTTGACCATATGATGCCACAAATGGATGGTTTGGAAACACTCAAAAAGATACGCGCTCTACCATCCGCTTATTTTCAAAATGTTCCTATCATCGCATTAACTGCGAATGCTGTTTCTGGTACCAAAGAGATGTTCCTTGCAAATGGTTTTAATGATTACTTAAGTAAACCAATTGCAATCAGCCACTTAGAAGCTCTGTTAAAACGGTGGTTACCATCCTCTTTACTAAAATTACAAGATTCTAAGATAAGTGAACCACTCTATCAAGAAGTAGCTGATTTTGGTAATATTGATTACCAAAGTGGTTTGGTTAACTGTGCCAACCAAACGGAGGTCTATTTAACCGCAGTCAAACAGTTCCTACATGATTCTAGAGCTACAACAGAAGAATTAACTAATGCAAAAGAACTCGGAGATGCTCTACTTTTTACTACAATAGTCCATGGAATAAAATCAGCAGCAAAAACGGTAGGTGCAACAGAGCTCTCTCGTATTGCTCATGAGTTAGAAGAATGCGGGCATAAACAATGTTTTAATGGGATTGAAGAATTATATCCATCGTTTATGGTAGAGTATCAAAATGCGATATCCTCTTTTACCAATTTTATAAAAGAATATTCGTAACACTACTATTTATACAGTTCCTTTGTGGTGATTCCATAAGTTTTAGAAAAAGAAACTGCTAAGAGTTTTAATCTCTTGGCAGTTTCTTTTTTGTAGTAGTA
>JAEWHR010000053.1 GCA_023387655.1 Bacillota bacterium | reverse complement strand
ATATGAATTAGTACGTCATAATTTAGAAAATGTTAGTTACTTGTTGTTTCAATAGAAATAACAATCTATCATTTACAAAGAAAATTGAATTATGTTATACTTAATGAGCTATGGAAAGTTATTCTATAAGAGATTAAAATAGAGAATAATGAATAATAGCTTGAGAAGAATGTTGTTACGTATAGGCATCTTGTAGATTATATTTTATATTTAATTTCACGAAAGAAAGGATACCAAATGAGATTTATAAAAGACATACTATGCGGTATACTAATGGGCATTGCCAATATAATTCCAGGAGTAAGCGGGGGGACCATGGCTGTATCCATGGGAATCTATGACCGAATTATTGGATCAATTACAAATCTATTTAAGCAATTTAAGAAGAGTGTATTGACATTGCTTCCATATGGGATTGGAATGGCAGCGGCAATTATTGGACTATCGTATTTTATAGAAACATTTTTTGAAAAGTACCCATTGCAAACTGGTTCACTTTTTGTGGGGCTTATCTTAGGTGGGGTACCAATTCTAATTAAAAAAGTTAGTAATGGCTCTTCGCCGGAAAGAAAGAATGATAGCCGGGTATTTGATGTTATCAGTGTAGTTTTATTTTTAGTATTTTTTGCTCTTATTATATTCCTACAAATATTCGGTAGTGGGAAAGAAGCTAAAATCACCTTATCGGTATCTATCATACAGATGATAAAACTATTTGTCATAGGTGTTATCGCATCGGCCACTATGGTAATTCCAGGTGTAAGTGGATCCATGATACTCCTAATTCTAGGTTATTATAATCCGATTATTGAGACTATTAATTCTACGATAAAGGCATTATCACCATGGGATTTTAATACAATCCTTCACAATATTGCAATACTTGCACCATTTGGAGTAGGTGTTCTTGTTGGAATCTTTGCGATTGCAAAAGTTATTGAATTCTTATTATCTCGTTATGAAAAAAGAACGTACTTTGCAATACTTGGCCTAGTGATTGCTTCTCCATTTGCAATCTATATGGGGATTGGAGTTGGTATCATTACGGCTGCTAGTATTATTGTAAGTGTGTTAACATTTGCAATAGGGTTTCTAATAGCTTATTTTTTAGGAAGAGAATAAATTAAGCGGCTGGATAAGTTAAGCTGGTGGGTAAGTTAAGTTAGTGTATAAGTTTTAAGGTGCAGGTGCATCGGAATGAAGGTTAGTATGAAAAGAAAGTTAAATTTATTATTATCCGTAATGCTTATTTTATCATTAATAAGCTACGGAGCAATTAAAATAAAGGGTGAAAATAAGCAGTATAAGGAGGAGGGGCTTACGATAGTCACCTCCTTTTATCCGATGTATATCGCTGCTTTAAATATAGCGGATGGAATCGATGGAGTTCAGGTGATTAACTTAACAGAAAATCAAACTGGATGCGTTCATGATTACCAATTAACAACAAAGGATATGAGAACTCTATCGGGAGCTCATGTCGTAATATTAAATGGTGGTGAAATGGAAGAATTCATGGAGGATGTACTAAATCAACAAGAAGGTATCTATATGATTGATTCTAGTGCGGGTATGGAATTCTTAACTGGAAGTACTCATAACCACTTTGGTGAGTCTTATCAAGAAGGAGAGGATCATGACTCACATGAAGAGACTGATCACGATCATGCTACAGGAGAAGTAGATGAAAGTCAGCTGGAAGATGACATTCAAGAGGACAATCAGACCCACTTAGAGGACAATCATGACCACACCCATGCAGAGGACAGTACAGAGGGAGAAAACTCCCACGTTCACAACCACAGTAATCTGAATGGCCATGTTTGGCTTAATGTAGAGCGTTATATGAAACAGATTCAAACGATTACTGATGGACTTTGTGAATTTGATCCTATTCATAAAGAAATGTATCGTGAGAATGAGAAAAAGTATTTAGAAAAACTACAATCCTTAAAAACAGAATTAGATTCCTTAAAAGAGATGGCAACAGGTACTGAGATCATTATTTTCCATGATTCTTTTGCTTATTTAGCAGAAGAGCTTGGATTGGAAGTGGTACATGCAGTAAATACCGATGGAGAAACAGCACTTAGTGCCGGAGAAATCGCGGAGGTAATAGAAGAAATAAAACTTCACGATATCACATATCTTTTTACAGAGGAGCAGTACGAGCATACGATTGCAGATAGAATAGAGGCTGAGACTGATGCAAAGGTTTATGTAATGGACTCCTTAGTGACAGGAGGAATTAATAAGGATTCTTATCTTAATGGAATGAAAAGAAATATCGAAATATTAAAAGAAGCTTTCGTATTAGAGGATAAGTAAATTGTTAGAAACTAATTTTGACTCATATAATATTAAGAAGTGACAATCTTCTCATAATCTACGGTTGTAGTAACTAGCACATAAGGTTGAGAAATTGTATAATACATGATATTTTGTCGAATGTGCTAGTAAACCAATGTACTCTTGTTATAAAAAGGCGTTTAGTCGCTAGAATTGAGGATAGTATGGAACAAGAAAAATCACAAAAATCTTCCATAAAAAGAAAGAGCAACAAATCTCAGAATGGAGTTACCTGTTCTTCTTGTGTGAAACAACATGAATCTAGCTCAAAAGGAGCCTGTGGACTCCATTGTATCCGCGTGAACAATATCGGTGTTACGATAGGGAAGACAACGATTATTGAAAATATCAATCTCCATATTCACTGTGGGAAATTAACAGTTATCATTGGAAAAAATGGTGCAGGGAAATCAACGTTAATAAAAGCAATTCTTGGTGAGTTAAAGCATGAGGGAAGCATTGAATTCAAAGATATGAAAAA
>JAEWHR010000034.1 GCA_023387655.1 Bacillota bacterium | reverse complement strand
TGGCATACTTCCAAGTACATTACGAGCCTTCGCCGATGCATAAGCGATAGCAATTGGCTCTGTACAACCAAGTGCAGGTATAAGCTCACTATGTAATATTGTTAAAAAATCTTGATATACCTGATCTTTCACTTTCTTATCCTCCGTTAATATAACCATATGTTTTTATAATATATCTTCCCAAACTTATATAAAAGCTATGGATGTCTAATAATTTATTCTTCCTATTTCATAACTCCTAATTTTCACAAACAGAAACTAAAAATGGTACTACAGATTCATCCAATCTATAGTACCGTAGCATACAATTTTTAACTCGTCAATATAGGAAATCTAATAATTTTCTATTTATATTTACTTCCTTACTTCTCCCTATTTCTTATGTTATAGAAATAAAGAATTATCATTTTACAAGTAACGAATTTTATTTTACAAAAAACAATATACCTAATGTATTAGGACCACAATGAGACGATATTACTCCACCTGCTCTGGTTATTAATATTTCTTTAAAAATATTTAATTCCTTAAGAAACTGATACATTTCTTGTTCAATTAATTGGTCAATACCAGAATGAGTTATAAATACACGTGTTGGATCTGCCTGAAGTAGTTGTTCTTTTAAATCATTTGCATAATTTGTAAGCACTGCATTGAGCCTACCACGATATTTTTTATCTACACCCATCTTACCATTTTTAACAACAATCATTGGTTTTAAGCGTAATGTATTACCTAAAAGTGCTGTTACAGTATTACATCTTCCACCTCGATGAAGATAAGTTAATGTATCCACTACAAATGATGCTCTTACCTTGTCTCTATCTTCCTCGATTTTCTTAACTATCACCTCTGCTGATAAACCTTCTTTAGCTAAATCTGCTGCTCGTAATACTAGAAGCCCTATTCCAGTGGACAGATTCTCAGAGTTAATAACAAAAAGCCTTTGATATTCTTGCTCCTGCGCTACCATTCTAACAACCTGGCAGGTTACTGACATTTCTTCTGAAATACCAAAGAATATGATATCAAGTTTTTTCTCCATATACGGTTTTAATATATCTAAGACAACCCCCATTTCAGGCGCTGCGGTCTTTGGAGTTGCCCCTTCTTTGTCTGACCATTCATAGATTTCTCTCGGAGTTATTTCCTTTCCATCTTGAAAGCTTTTCATCCCCAATACAATATTAAGAGGAATTATTGTAATATCATATTTCTTTAATAAATCATCCGATAAATCGCAGGTACTATCTGCAAAAATTTTGATTTCACTCATCGCTCTTCTCCTTCTCTATTATGTAAATTATAACCTTTGTTTTACGATGCAACCAAGATAAAAATAAATTTTAACAAATATATGGTAACATACCACTTTGAGTCAGAAAAATCAATCCCTCTTAAGTCGATATCGATACCTAGAAAAATCGATGTAGTAACATATAAAGATTAATACAAATTCCTGGAAAAGATATTCTAGAGACATTTTAAAAGGGATAAAAATTCCCAGAAAAGATATTCTAGAGACATTATAAAAGAATACAAATTCCTAGAAAGGATAATATAGAAACATAGAAAAAGGATACAAACCATAATTCCTAAAGCTATATATCCCTGCTTTAAAATCCATTGTTTGTACCCACTAAAGTATTTTTCCTTTACATACTTTCTGATATATTTTACTTCTACCTTTACTTTACTTCGTTAACCCATTATCCCCAAATCAGACAAAGAAGGTTGTTCTTCCTCAAGCCAATACATCGAGCCATTCTCGGTTCGATTAATAAAACGAAAATCATACAATTCTCTTCGAATTAATGCTGGATCTTGAAAATTACAGACAGAATTGATTATATCATTTAATTCTTTTTCTTTGTACTCTCTACCACTTTTTAATTCTTTGGCAATCAGAAACAGCGCTGCATTCTTTAGCTTTCTTTTTGCTGGATATTCTATAAGATGCTTTTCTCTATCTAAAAAATTCTTTAATAAGGAGGCAGCCTTTTCCTCTTGTTGCTTATGATCCATATTCTATACTCCTTTCTTCTTGTTTCTTACGATCTATCTTTTATACTCCCTTCTTCTTAGTACTAATAATTTAGTCATTCAAAAATAACCAATATACTTTATTCATATGTGATAGTTGCCACTCCAACCAAATCTATATGCATTGGAGCTTCATTTTGACCACCAAACATGTGATTCGCACCAATCGCTATATGTACGGTGCCATCTATCTTTTCATCTAAAACAGTACACCCGGTAAATTCTCTGATATTCGGATTCAACCCAATACCAAATTCGCATACTACACGGCCGTTCTCTGGCAATTCCATTAGAAACTTCTTAACCAAATCATGAGTACTATCTACAACCCTACCACCTCTTATGGTAAGTGTAACTTGTTCGCATACTGGTAAATCATCCAAATATAGAGTCTCAAAATACATAGTCCCTTCTGTTTTATCTTCTAGAGGAGCGATATAAACCTCACCGCATGGCAAATCTCCATCTCCTGCATCGAGATACCAGTCTCTACTCTCATATTCAATTACTAAAGTTTCATTTTCACCAGAATGTAAGATAGCTTTTTTCGTTTTCTTTAACTCTTCTATCTTATTTTCTCCACGAAGGCGTATATCCTCATAATCAACATCATAAGCACTTGTCATTCGTTCTATAAACTCCTGTGGTTCCATTTGGAATTCCTTCGCATTTTCTTCCGTTGGAATTCTTAATTGGGTAAAACGTTTTGCTTTCATTAAAGTACCGAATAAACCAGACATGTATCTACGATAATTTTGCATTGCTTCTTCGCTTAAATCGCCTTCTATTACCACTGGACGATAGGCAAACAGATCAATCACAGCATCAAATTCTTGAAATATTTTAAAATACCGTTCGTCAAAACAACTATCCTTTGCCTCAGAAAATAATTCTCGGTTCACAGTCCTTGCTTGTGTTACTTCAAAAGGTGTAGCTCCTAAAGCAGCTACTTGTGTTGCAAAATCATGTAAAATTTGTCTGTCATTATCTTCTCCCCAAAAATGTAAGAGAATTAATTCGCCTTCTTTTACACCAGTTGCATTTAAAAGTTTCTTTATTAATTTCTTCTCCATCTCTTTCTACCTTTCACTCCTAAAAACATTATGGTATTTCAATAAAATCTGTATAACTTACTCTATGTACATTTATCAAATCGTATTGATATATTTATTATTATAATTATCAATTTATATTATGTCAATATTAATTTTATGTTTATCTAATTATATTAAAAATCACCTTTCTGACAAAGGATTCTTCTCTAACAACAATTTCAAATAGCATAAACTAATACAAGATATTAATCTAATAATAAAAGGCGACAGAAAGCATAACAAACTTTCCATCGCCTTTATTATATTTCTGTTTAATAATCTTCTTTAATATCCTAACAAATACAAACCTAATTAGAAAATAAACTGTACCAAAAGCATATATACAATGGTACCACCGCCTATACTTAATAATACATTGCTCTTTAAACGATGTAAAATTAGTATGACACCAATTGCCAATAACTCTGGCAGCCCGTGACTACCTTTTACTATATTAACATCTTTTAGACAGTAAACAACTAAAAGACCCATCATTGCTGTGGGAAGTGCTTTCCCTAAAAATTGTATGTATTCTGGTATCTTTTTGTGTTCTGGA
>JAEWHR010000246.1 GCA_023387655.1 Bacillota bacterium | reverse complement strand
GCTCCATGATGAGGGTAGTTCTTTTCTACTAATACATGACGGTAGAAACGCTTCATTTCAGGGATAGCAAAGACACCGATACTACCAAAGGATTGAGTTGGAACAGGGAGAACTTCACCTTCAGCAACATAAGCACGTAATACAGTATCCGCTGTACTTTGAAGACGGAAGAATGTAATTTCACCTGGAGCAATATCACCTTCCAAGGTTCCTCTTGTGATGTTTGGTTCCTGATTTGGCTCTAGGCTTCTAGCCATAATCTTCTGATTCTTCATAGAACAGAAGGATAATTTCTTAGATGGAGTATTTCCGCAATGGAATCCCATAAAGGTATCAGTTGGCTTATAGTCAAACTTACCCTTAATGGAAGCATCGTACATATCGGAAGGTACTGTATTATTAATATCAAGTAAGGTAACAGCATCTTCGCTGACACAAACACCGAGATACTCACTTAAAGCACCATAGATATCAACCTCACAGGAGATTGGCATGCCCTTGCTTGTAAAACGGCTGTTTACATAACAAGGTACGAAACCAAACTGAGTCTGGAAGGAAGGCCAGCACTTGTTCGCAAATACAACGTATTCTTTGCAACCCTTATGAGCTTCTGCCCAGTCAAGTAACGTTAGTTCGTACTGAGCAAGTTTTGGAAGGATACCAGGCATATTATTTCCGTCACCAAGTTCTTCTTCCATATCTTTTATCACATCTGGAATTCGAGGATCATTTGCATGATCGTTAAAAGAAGCGAATAAGTCAAGTTCAGAGTTTTCTTCAATTTCAACACCTAAACTATATAACGCCTTAATCGGAGCATTACAAGCAAGGAAATCCTGAGGTCTTGGTCCAAAGGAGATGATCTTTAAGTTTTGTAAGCCAATAATTGCACGGGCGATTGGTAAGAACTCCTCAATCATAGTAGCAACTTCAGCTGGTGTTCCAACTGGATATTCCGGTATGTATGCGCGGATATTACGTAATTTTAAGTTATAACTTGCATTTAACATACCACAGTAAGCATCGCCACGTTCGTCTGCAAGAATGGAGGTGCTTTCCTCCGCTGCTGCAGCAAACATAACAGGACCATCAAAGTTCTTTGCTAATAATGTTTCGCTGCTTTCTGGACCAAAGTTACCAAGGTAAACAACGAGAGCATTACAATTTGCTGCTTTTACATCAGCAAGAGCTTTTAACATATCTTTTTCATTTTCAATAGTGATAGGACATTCATAAATTTCAAGTCCTTTTTCGCGATAAGCTGAGGCAACAGCTTCTCTTCTTCTGTTGGAGAGACTCATTGGAAAACAGTCTCTACTTACGGCAACAATGCCGACATTAATGTTTGGAATGTTATTCATTCGAAAATACCAAACCTTTCTTAGTGATACGTGTTGTAAGTTGCTTGTTGGAATAATTAGTTTAGTCATAAAACTATATATGTATTATAAGATTAAGTAGTTAAAATGTCAAGAAAATACAAGGGATATATAATGAAAATCTAAGTAATATAAAATGAACATACCAGGAATGTGAAATGAACATACAAGCAATATAAAAAGCATACAAGCTATATAAAACAAAGTATACAGGCAAAATTATATGAAACGTACAAGGGATATGAAATAAAGTATACAAGCCATATGAAATGAAATATACAAGCGATATAAAATGAAATGTACAAGTAGTATGAAAGAAACGTACAAGTTAAGAAACTCCATGTATCCATATGATATATTAATATAATAAAAAACGATAGAAGCACACTTTTTTAGGAAAAAAGGCAATAAAAGTGTTTCGACATGATATACAATTTGTCGAATATTGCTGAATTAAGTTGTATCGTGGAGCAATTTATGTATAATAGAACTAGGAGTAAGACATCTGTGTAGAAACTAGAAGGGTTATATAGATCATAGTGATTTTTGCGGTATGGAGGTTTGCTAAACATTGTACAAGTTGCCGTGAAAATTGTTCAAATCAAATACTTGGGATAGAAGGTGGTAGGATTGAGAAAAGAAAAGAACAATCAAGATGAGAAGAAGGTTAAGCTTTCGAGAAGGAAGACAGAGTCTAAGAAGAATGAAAAGAGTTTAGAACTAAAAAAGGTGAGAATGAAAAAGAAGGGGTTAAAACAGAATAATGAATTAAATCCAAACAATGAAATAAATCAAAACAATGAAATAAATCAAAGCATAGGAAAAAATCAAAGCAATAATAAGAAACAAAACAAAGAATTAAAAAGACAAGGTAAGTTACCAAAACTAAGGGATAAACAAAGAATTTTTGGCATACGGCTTAGGTTATCTATGGCTTTTATGGTACCAATTGCCTTTATAATCATTTTAGGAATCACATCATATAATAAAACATCAGACGCGATGCTAAAAAGCTATGAAGAGTCTACATTCCAGGCTCTTAAGACAACAACAAATTACTTTGAGCTAGCGATGGAAACGGTAGAGTTACGTCTCAATCAGCTGAAAGGGTATGAGAATTTAAAGAATTATTACTCAGGTACATATAAAAATGACCAAATTGCAGAGATGACTACGTTTAAGAATCTTGAAATTTATCTTGATACAACGACGTATTCAGATAATGTGCTTGCAAACTTCTACTTATTTTGCAAACGCGGTAATAACCTATGTACCAATGGAACGTTGGATTTAAGCGGAGAAGAGCTGGTGGATGCTTACCTTGCTACGGAAGAAGGAATAAGAGATGAAAAAGAGCGAGGAGCATATTCTTGGTCTGGTAAGCACTTGTTTGTTGATGAACATTTTGTGCAGGATAGTAGTAGAGCTGCTATCCCATATGCATTTTCGGTATCTTCTGCTTTTTTTGGAAATGGGTTCAAACAAATCGGTTACATGGTGGCAGACATTCGATTAGAATTATTTCAAAATAAGCTATCAGAGCTTGAAATCTCACAAGATTCTACTTTTGTAGCTATCTCAAAAGATGGTTATGAGGTCCATAGTGATGGAGATGAGAGCGTTAGTATTGTTAATCAAGCGTTTTATGCCGATGCGGTAGCAAGCTCAGAGTTAAGTGGAACTGATTATGTGGATTTTAATGGAGAGAAGCATCTATTTTTATATTCCAAAGCTGCAAAATCTGGGATTACCGTATGTGGGTTAGTTCCGTATTCCTATTTAATATCACAGGCAAATGCCATTAGAACATCAACAGTAATCTTTGTTATTATTGCCGTAATCAGTGCAGTAGTCATTGCTGTCGTTATGTCAACTGATATGGGAGGCGCTATTAATAAAATTATAGTTGTGCTAAAGAAGGCTTCGGAAGGGGACTTAACTGTAACTGTTAATAGTAATAGAAAAGACGAATTTGGTTTGCTATCCGACAGTGCGAATCACATGATTTCTAATGTAAAAGGGCTTATTGACAAAGCACTGAAAGTAAAGGATACCATATCATCTTCTACCAATGAAGTTTCGGAATCCTCAAAACAGCTTTTAGTAGCGACTCAAAATATATCCACCTCAATTGAAGAAATTCGTCAAGGCATTGTGCAACAAGCAGAAGACTCTGAAAAATGTCTCCGTCAGTCAGATGAATTAACAACAAGAGTGAATCAAGTATCCGATAATGTCACTACCATTGAAAAACTGACAGAGGATTCTAAATCTGTCGTACAGCAAGGATTAGTTTCTATTGATATATTGCGAGACAAATCAGAAGAAACAACAAAGATAACCCAAAATATTATTGGTGAAATTGAATCGTTAGAGGCAGAGAGCGGGTCCATCGGTAAAATTATTGGTGTTATTAATGATATTGCAGAGCAGACGAATCTATTATCTTTGAATGCATCGATTGAAGCTGCTAGAGCAGGGGATGCTGGTCGTGGATTCGCAGTCGTTGCAGATGAGATAAGAAAACTTGCAGAACAATCGGTTAGGGCATCTGGTGAAATTGCAGCTATTATTAATAGTATTCAAGGTAAAACAAAAACCACAGTATCCACTGTTTTAAAGTCAGATAATATTGTGAAGTCACAGGGAAGTGCTTTGTTAGATACAATAGAATTATTCCAAAAGATTGATTCATCGGTTAGTATGATAGCAAACGAACTTATGGATATTACCAGTGGTATTTCAGGAATTAAGGTCGCTGAAAATACTACGCTAAATGCAATAGAGAGTATATCTGCGGTATCAGAAGAGACAGCTGCATCCTCGGAAGAAGTTGATAATGCGGCAAATCGACAAGTAGAAACGGTATCGAAGTTAAGAGAGGCAACCTTGCATTTAGAGGCGGATGCAAAAGAATTAAATGAAGCATTGAATCAATTTCGTATATAAGTTTAGGAGGTAACAACCATGACTATGCCGGAGTTATTGACAGAAGTAAATCTAGTATCTACTGTTATCCGACTACTATTAGCATTAGTGTGTGGTGGGATCCTTGGGATTGAACGAGGACGCAAAAAACGCCCGGCAGGTTTTAGAACTTATATGCTAGTTTGCATAGGGGCAACACTAGTGATGATTACGAATCAATATATCTATAAACAGTATCCTACCACTGATCCTGCGCGCATGGGTGCGCAGGTTATCAGTGGTATCGGTTTTCTTGGTGCAGGGACTATTATTGTGACCGGAAAAAATCGAGTAAAGGGACTAACAACAGCAGCAGGCCTATGGGCAGCAGCTTGTATTGGTCTTTCTATCGGTATTGGCTTTTATCCAGGTGCTATTATTGGTTGTATTTTGATATTCATCGTAATGTCAGTATTACACCGAATTGATGAGCGCATGACTTCCTCAGCAAAGATTATAAATCTCTATATTGAAATATCACAAATGAGTGCTGTAGGGAATTTTATGAGATTTGCAAAAGAGCAGAACTTAAAAGTAAGTGATGTTGAACTATCAAGAAGCAAAGCATTTTCTGATTATGGTGTGGCAAGCGAAGCTAGACATGTATTAACGCTTACATTGCAGATTCCGAAACGATGTACTCATATTGAACTTATAGAGCTATTAAGTACAGTGGAGGGTGTAATGTATATGGAAGAAATCTAAGGTGGCAAAAAATCAGTATATAATCATAAGAATGAAAATTAGTTGGTTGAATGTAAGTGCTTTCATATGCTATAATAAGTTATCATGCGTATCATTGTAATTGATTTTTTAAGGATATGCCACAATATAGCAGCGTAACAATATGAGTTACCAAGAATACTAGGAGGATTAGACCATGGATATGATTGTAAAGTACATCAATGAGTTGCTTGATAAGAGTACACCGGAAGTACCGATGTGGAACATAGAAAAAATCAAGAGCGGAGAAAAATCAGAATGGAACTACATTGACGGCTGTATGATTAAGGCTGTTCTTGAGATGTACGCAATAACAAAGGAAGAGAAATATCTTAAATTTGCAGATGAGTTTATCGATTATCGTGTGGATGAGGATGGTAATATTTCCGGATATCATGTGGAAAAGTTCAACATTGATGACGTGAATGCAGGTAAAACTTTATTTGAACTTTATGATTTGACAGGAAAAGAAAAGTATCGAAAAGCAATTGATATCATCTACAAGCAGGTAAAAACTCAGCCAAGAACAAGAGAAGGAAACTTCTGGCATAAACTGATCTATCCTCAACAGGTATGGTTGGATGGCTTATACATGGGTCAGCCATTTTATATGGAATATGAGACTCGTTTTAATAACAAAAAGAATTATGAGGATATCTTCCATCAATTCTTTAATGTATATGAGTTATTAAGAGATAAGAAGACTGGTTTATATTATCATGCGTTCGACTCTTCCAGAGAGATGTTCTGGTGTGATAAAGAGACAGGATTATCCAAGCATTTTTGGTTAAGAGCACTTGGTTGGTATGCAATGGCTCTTTTAGATACGTTAGATAAATGTGAACCAACTGGTTATGAGAAAGAATATGAGAGATTAAAGCAAATCTTCATTGAATATATGGAAGCAATCTTAAAGTATCAGGATGAAAGTGGTATGTGGTATCAGATTCCTGATATGGGTGGACGTGAACGTAACTACCTTGAGACAAGTGGAAGTTCTATCATGGCTTACGCATTACTAAAGGGTGTACGTCTTGGATTTTTACCAGAGAGTTATCGTGAGAATGCTAAGAAGGCAATGGATGGAATCTGTGAGAAGTATCTTCATACAGAAGAAGGTAAGATGAGCCTTGGTGGAATCTGTCTTGTAGCTGGTCTTGGAGGAAAGCAGATGCGTGATGGAACTTATGATTATTACATGTCTGAGCCTATTGTAAAGGACGATGCTAAGGGAGTAGGACCATTTTTATTAGCATACACAGAGCTACTTCGTCTACAGAAATAAGAGGATATGTTATATAAAAAATAAAAAATGATATCAATAAGAGAGCCTTTTCAAAAAGTTTAAAATTTCTGTGAACTTATTGGAAAGGCTTTCTTTTTGTAAAAAAGTGTGATATAAATAGAAATACAAGCTGTTTCATAGAATAGAAACAGTATGTCGTAAATTAGCCAAACTAGTACTATTTGCTTGGCCAAGGGCAGGTATGCAAAGAAATATCCTATGAGATAGTTTGCATAAGTTTGATGAAGACAGAATAGACAAGAGAGGGTTTAAAATGAAGAAAAAAGCATTATTACTTGGGCTTTGCGGGTGCCTTATGTTATCAGTGGCAGCGTGTGGCAAAAAAAGCGGTGTCGATGTAGCATTAGGACAATATAAAGGAATTGAAGTTACAGTAGAACCTGTTGAGATTACGGAAGAAGATATACAGCAACAATTAGATAATTTTAATAATCAAAAAGGTAACGATGTTAAAATTACAGATAGAACCGATGTACGTGACGGAGATACCGTAAATATCGATTATGTTGGTAAAATTGACGGTGAGAAATTCCAAGGAGGAGAAGATGAAGGATATAATCTAAAGATTGGATCCAATAGCTTCATTGATGGATTCGAAACTGGTTTAATTGGTAAGAATGTTGGCGAAACGGTTGATGTACCTGCAACATTCCCTGATCCTTACACCAACAATCCTGATTTAGCTGGAAAAGAAGCAGTATTTACGGTTACTATTAATTATCTCACAGATGGAACAAAAGAGCCACTAACGGATGAAGTAGTGAAAGCGAATACAGACTATGAGACTATAGATGCTTATAAGGACTATATTAAAACAACATTAACTCAGAATGCAGAACAACAAGCGCAGACACAAAAGGATATTGATATTGTTCAAACAGCGATTGATAACTGCACCTTTAAGAACTTAGAGCAGGAAGCGTTTGATAAAGAAGAGGAAGAGATGAGGGCTTATTATACAAGCCAGGCTTCCCAGTTTGGTGTTGATTTACAAACTTTTCTTCTTTACATCTATGGTATGACAGAGGAACAGTTTAATACAGAACTTAAAACGGCGGCTGAGTTTAATGTAAAACAAAGACTAATGTTAGATGAAGTTATAAAGGCTGAAAAATTAGAAATTTCTGACGAAGAATACACAGAAAAAGTTACAGAATATGCAGAGCAAGGTGAATTTGAATCCGTTGAAGCGTTTGAAACAGCATATGAAGGTAAGGAAAATGTTAAGACTGCCTTATTAAGAGAAAAAGCACTTAATTTGATCCTTGAGTCTGCTGTAGTAAAATAAGTAGAGGTCTTATGCAATAGAATAATTTGAGAGCTTATGTATTATAAGCAACTCAATTGGAATTAAGAAAATCTAAGGGGTATCTTAAAGCGATTTGACTTTAGGATACTCTTTTTGTTTTTAATAGGAGATAGCAAACTATAAAATTTAAAATAATAAGTGAAATCGAATTAAATTCTTTAAGGTAATGAGTGGAATCAAGATAAAAACTTAAAGATAATGAGTAAATTTAAAGTATAAATTTTATAAAATAATGAGTGAAATCAAACAATAAATTTATTAAAATAATGAGTGTAATCAAACAATTTAAAAAGAGGTTACTGCGTCACAGTAACCCCATCCATTTATGAATGATTGTTTTCAGTGTTATCTATCGCTTTCTATAGAATTGAAATTGGCGGATGTATTGATAGTATACAAAGTCCCAATTGATGAGATCAAACCACTTATCGATATAATCACTGCGTCTATTTTGATAATCAAGATAGTACGCATGTTCCCAAACATCGATAGGAAGAAGTGGTGATAAACCTAAGGTGAGTGGTGTATCTTGATTCGCTGTTGTAATGATTGATAATTCGCCACGTGAATTTGTTACAAGCCAAGCATAACCAGAGCCAAAAACTTTTAATGCTGCCTCTCTTAATTTAGCTTTGAATTCAAAAAAATTACCAAAGGTACGTAGAATGAGCGATACTAACTCATTTTCAGGAGCGCTTAAATGGTAAGAGTTGTGTTCCGGTGTAGGACCTGGTTTTCTTGGTGATTTCATGGAATAGAAGTAGAGGTTATGATTATATACTCCGCCAGCATTATTTTTTACTGGTGTTTGTATTGTGGAAGGAAGAAGATTGTTATGGATAATCAATTCTTCAAGGTTCCAAGTATGGTATTCTGGATGATCTTGCAATGTTTTATTTAGATTATCGACATATGTTTTGAGATGTTTTTCGTGATGAAAACATAGAGTACGTTCACTTATATTCGGAGAAAGTGCATCGTGGGCATATGGCAACGGAAGCAATGGGAATGGATAAGTTTGATTATTTTGACTCATAATGAGAACATCCTATCGTATCATTTACTATAGTTTATGTAAAAAACGACAGAGTGTGACGTTGATAGGAGCTTGCAAAGAAATATGGAGGTGGATCGATGAGTTATCAGTATTTAGAGTATCCGAAATGTTCAACTTGTATCAAAGCAAGAAAATGGTTAGAAAAAAATCAGATTGCATTTGAGTCAAGAGATATTACGGTAAACAATCCTACGAAAGAGGAGCTTAAGATGTGGCATGAGAAAAGTGGGCTGCCGCTTACGAAGTTCTTTAATACCAGTGGACTTCTTTATCGAGAACAAAACTTAAAGGAAAAAATTAAAGTTATGACAGTAGAGGAAATGCTTGAAATATTGTCAACGAACGGTATGTTGGTAAAACGACCGATTTTAGTAGGAGATGATTTTGTACTTGTTGGTTTTAAAGAAGATGAGTGGAAGAAGAGTTTACTTCCACCAACTATGAAACGGTATTAGTAGCATATATACTGATTTATTCAATGATATTTTCTTTTGCAGATGGTAGAGTACACCATAAAGTATCAGGTGTTTGACAAATTTATCCGACTAGTTCGGATAAATTTGTTAAAACATTATTAAAATTCACAGAAACCTGATGAATCTTGTGAGTATAGCTGTTATAATAGGCAATGATTAAAATGAAATAAAAGGAATGGTTGGAGGAATCGATGTTTGGTTATATAGGCATACATAAGCCAGAGCTTAAGATGAAGGAATATTATAAATACCGTGCGTACTATTGCGGACTATGTCAAGTTCTAAAAGAACGCTATGGTCGTTTTGGGCAGATGACACTGACTTATGATATGACATTTTTAATTGTTCTCTTAACGTCATTGTATGAAAGCAAAGTGACAGAGGAACAGCATCGATGTCTTGCACATCCAACTAAAAAACATTGGATGCTTCATAATGAAATAACAGAATATGCGGCTGATATGAATATTGCACTTACCTATCATAAATTGCTAGATGATTGGAACGATGAGAAAAGCATGGTTGGTCTTAGTGCGAGTAAACTATTAGTGAGAAAATATCGTAAAATAGAGCAGAAGTATCCAAAAAAATGCCAAGTGATAGCAGATTGCTTGACAAAGTTACAAGAATTTGAAAAAGAAAATGTTACTGACCTTGATAAGATAGCGAAACCGTTTGGAGATTTAATGGGAGAGATGTTTGTTTACCGTGAAGATGAGTGGAAGGAAACATTAAGAAGGCTAGGCTTCTATCTTGGAAAATACATCTATTTATTAGATGCCTATGAGGATGTAAAAGAAGATATTAAGAAAGGGAATTTTAATCCTTTAAAAGATAAAGTAGACAATCCTTCCTTTGAGGAAGAATACCAACAAATATTAACTATGATGATGTCCGAATGTACGAAGGAATTTGAAAAGTTACCATTAATCCTTGATGTTGAATTGTTAAGAAACATTCTATACGCAGGGGTATGGAAAAAGTTTGATGAACATAACAGTAAAGGTTGTAACAAGAAAGCAATTGATAAAGAAGGGAAAGGTATATAGTATGACACAAGATCCATATCAGGTACTTGGGATAAGCAGAACAGCTACCGATGATGAAGTTAAAAAAGCTTATCGTGAATTAAGTAGAAAATATCATCCAGATTCTTATGTAGATAATCCTCTCTCTGGTTTGGCAGAAGAGAAGTTTAAGGAAGTACAGGAAGCATATGATGCAATTATGAATGAACGACAAAATGGAGGATATTCCACTTCTTATGGTAATTATGGGAATCAATCCTATGGAAATCAGTCATATCGTGAGGACGGTGTACTTGCAGATGTTGCCGCCAAAATAAACTCACGTCGCTTTAGCGAGGCACTTAGTTTACTTTCTGGTATTAGCAATCGTACTGCTAGATGGTATTATTATAGTGCGATAGCAAATATTGGTGTTGGGAATAATGTTCTTGCAGCAGATCATGCAAGAACTGCGGTCTCTATGGAACCAAATAATCCGGAGTATATTAATTTAATGAATCAGTTGCAATGGGGAAGTAGAAGATACACCCAAACAGGATATGGTTATGGTCGCGGTGGTGCAGATACAAGTGATCTGTGTTGTAATTTATGTATCGCAGATGCTTGCTGCGAATGTATGGGAGGCGATTTGTGCACATGCATTTAAGCACGAAAAAGTTAGCTTTTTCTGGGTTGTTGTTAGCCATAACTATTTTACTAACGATACTTAGCTCTGTGTTTGAAACAAGCACTTTATTTTTACTTGCAGCAGCATCGTACTTAGTAGGAGTTAATTTTAGGGAGAGTGGTATCCGATTTGGGATTGGCTTCTATCTTTCTGCTATCCTTCTTAGTGTGATAATAGCGCCAAACAAACTTTATTGCCTCACCTTTGCAGTAATTAGTGCCTACATTGTAATCATGGAGATTATTCGAGCGTATTTAACCAATAAGGAGATTAAAAAACTAGCAACAATGAATAGGATAATGGTTGAAAAAAAATCCAATGCTTTCTTTTATGTTATTAAGTTTGGTGTATTTAACCTTCTTTATCTACCATTTTTATTTTTCTTTCCAGGTTTATTTTACAGTGGAAAAATCTCACCAATAATCTATGTATTATTAATCTCAGGTGGGCAGATAATATTTCTTCTCTATGATTTGGCATATGATGTATTTATACAAAAGTACTGGAAACGAATCAAAAATAGTATTATAAAGTAATGATCATATTATAATAGCAGGGTTAGCCAAAAGTTTTCATGTTAATCTCTGCTATTTTTTCTTACCCTTAAATCTCTTTCAAGGTGGTAATACCTTAATGTACAAAAGTAATTGTATATTGCATAATTTATCTGTGCTTGGAATAGATTATAAAAACAAGTATTTCAGGTGGAACTTCCATGAAAGGCTCCAATTTGTTTAAGCATAAACAAATCGAGGAACGTGCTGCTGAGATTGCTGCATTCATTATTGAGAACAATGCAACAGTCAGACAGACTGCAAAGCAGTTCGGGATCTCAAAGTCTACGGTACATAAGGATGTTACCGAGCGTTTGTTACAAGTAAATCCTTCTCTGGCAGAACGAGCTCGTATCGTTTTGGATTTGAATAAGTCAGAGAGACATATCAGAGGTGGATTGGCTACCAAAGAGAAGTACCTACATAAAGGAAAGACAGTGCAAGGATATTAGATAGAATCACGCTGTCCGTTACAATTGTTCATAAGAAAGATCGGAAGGTTTGGGGAATCTCAAACCTTTCGATCTTTCTTTTTGTTGGATTATTAATTATAATCCAACTTCAAGGGGAGGATGGCAATAACGTTTAGATAAAAAGGGAATCATTATTACCTTTTTTCAAGTTACAAAAGGTGAAGTTATATGGTGGAATTTAGAAAAATATCCACGAACCATGAAATATTATTGTTGGATATTAAACCATATTATGGTATAATTATCTGGTTGAAGTTGATAAGATTTCTTATTATTTGCTTGTAAGCACTTACAATAAGTGAAAAGTTTCACGTAGTCCGATACATAGCTATTAATCAACATTTTAAGGAAATATGACAACATTTTATCAAAGTTTCGTGATTCAATAATGTAATCGCTTACAATTGACATGTAACACAATCACCGCATATATAGGGAAAGAGAGAAAAATTCTTATTTTTGATTTTGTCGTTTTTTAAAAAAAATTGAAAAAAATTAAATTCTTTCATTCAAAAAGTGTTAATTTTGTGTTAAAATAGATACGAATGCAAATAAAAGATAATAGATATCAACTACTCGCGTTAACTATGCGTTATTTCTTGTGTTTTATTTAACGCATTTTTGCGGGAAGTATTTCAAATGCTTATAGCTGCATACCGTTTGGGAGGCAGTTAAATTAGGAGGAAAGAAGGAGAAGAAATGGCAGCAGGAACATTCAAAGGTGGTATTCATCCTTATGAAGGAAAAGAGCTTACAAAGGATAAGGCAACCACTATAGTGCTACCAAAAGGAGAACTTGTGTATCCGATGTCACAACACATTGGCTATCCAGCAAAACCTATTGTTGCAAAAGGCGATAAAGTTTTGGTGGGGCAGAAAATTGGTGAAGCAGATGGAGCGGTATCCACCTGTATTATCAGTTCTGTGTCCGGTACAGTGAAGGCTGTGGAGCCTAGATTAACTGTATCCGGTACCATGGTAGAATCCGTTGTTGTGGAAAATGATAACGAATATACTCCAGTAGAGGGATTGGGAGCACATAGAGATTACACAACTCTTAAGAAAGAAGAAATTCGCTCTATTATTAAAGAAGCTGGTATTGTAGGAATGGGAGGCGCAGGTTTTCCAACTCATATCAAGTTATCTCCAAAAAATGATAGTGCAATTGAGTATTTTATTATTAATGGGTCCGAGTGTGAACCTTACCTAACGAGTGATTACCGAATGATGTTAGAAGAAACGGACCGTTTATTGACAGGTATAAAGATTGTTTTACGTTTATTTGAAAATGCAAAAGCAATTATTGCCGTAGAAGATAACAAGCCAGAGGCTATTAGTAAATTAACAGATGCGTTACGTAATGAGAGTAGAATTGAAGTTAAAGCTATTAAAACCAAGTATCCTCAGGGTGCGGAACGTCAGCTAATTTATTCAACAACGGGACGTAAAATGAATGCTACTATGCTACCACCGGATATCGGTTGTATTGTAAACAACGTAGATACTATGATTTCAGTTTGTAAAGCTGTAGCGGAGAATACTCCACTTATAAAAAGAGTTATAACAGTTTCAGGTGATGCAGTAAAAAATCCAGGGAATTTTGTTGTATTAACTGGTACCCATTACAGTGAACTCGCTGAGGCTGCTGGAGGGTTTCATACAAAACCTGCGAAGATGCTTTCTGGTGGACCGATGATGGGACTTGCTCTCTATTCCCTTGATATACCAGTTACTAAGACATCGAGTTCTTTATTAGCGTTTACTGTGGATGAAGTTGCAGAAATGCCGGAGGGGCCATGTATTCGTTGTGGACGTTGTGTAGCTGTTTGTCCAGGTAGAATCGTTCCACAGAAGCTGATGGAATATGCAGAGCGTCATGATGACGAGGGATTTGAATCATTAAATGGTATGGAATGTTGTGAATGTGGTAGTTGTTCTTATATCTGTCCAGCAGGACGTCATTTAACACAGGCTTTTAAGCAATCCAGAAGAAGCATTCTGCAAAAACGTAGGGACGCAGAATAAAGAGGAGAATGAGGAGAATTTAGTAGACTGATGAAAGAGGTGGAATCTTTGAAAGATATGTATAATGTCTCCGCATCACCGCACGTGCGTAGTGGTGTAACGACAGCACAGATTATGAGAGATGTAGCAATTGCATTAATGCCTGCTTGTCTTTTTGGCATTTATCAATTTGGTTTCTCAGCATTTTTAGTATTATTGGTTTCGGTAACATCCTGTGTGGTTTCCGAGTTCTTATATGAAAGATTAATGAAGCAACCTTATCGTCCTTATGAGTGTAGTGCTATAGTTACTGGTTTATTAATTGGTATGAATATGCCTGCTAATATTCCGGTATGGATACCTATGGTTGGTGGTGTATTTGCAATTATTGTTGTAAAACAATTATATGGTGGACTTGGACAGAACTTTATGAATCCTGCGTTAGCAGCTAGATGTTTCTTATCCATCTGTTTTACTACTCGTATGACGACATTTGCAGTAGAGTCTTTTGCAAATTCGGGAACTTCAAGCAAAGCGCTATATTTATTTAACTATGGTTATGCAGGATTAGATGGGGTTAGTGGTGCTACACCTCTTGCAGCGATGAAGGCATCTCAGGCAGCTCCAAGTTTACTTGATATGTTCTTTGGTTACCATGGTGGTGTTATTGGTGAAACAAGTGCTATGATGCTTTTAATCGGTGCAGGTTATCTGTTATACCGCAGAATTATATCCTTACGAATTCCTGTAACTTATATTGCAACATTTGCAGTATTTATGATACTGTTTGGCGGTAAGGGATTTGATGTGGAATATGTGTTAGCTCAAATTCTTGGTGGTGGATTAATATTAGGTGCTTTCTTTATGGCAACCGATTATGTAACCTGTCCAATCACTAAGTATGGTCAAATCATCTTTGGTGTCTGTCTGGGTGCGTTAACCGGTTTATTCCGTGTATTTGGTGGTTCCGCAGAGGGTGTGTCTTATGCGATTATCTTCTGTAACTTATTGGTACCGTTGATTGAAAAAATCACGATGCCAAGGGGCTTCGGAGTAGGAGGTAAGAAACTTGCAAATAAGAAAAAATCAACAATATTAAAAGATGCGATTGCATTATTTGCAATTACCTTAGTAGCGGCAATTGCTCTTGGTTTTGTATATGAAATTACAAAGGGACCAATAGCAGAGGCAGAAGCAAAAGCAAAGGCAGAAGCATATAAGATGGTTTTTGCAGAGGCAGTTTTAGTAGATGATAAGAATGAAGATGTAAATGCACGAGTTGAACTTTCTGAAGAATTCTTAACCTCGAATGGATTTACTTCAAGTACAATTAATGAAGTATGTATTGCGAAGGATGATGCTGGAAATCCACTTGGTTATGTAATGACTTTAACATCCTCTGCTGGATATGGCGGAGATATTAAGTTTACAATGGGTGTAAAAACCGATGGAACTTTAACATCCATTGAAATAATCAATATGAATGAGACGCAAGGTCTTGGATCAAAAGCAAATGATGAAAGTTTTAAGAGTCAGTATTCCGATAAAAAAGTTGATTCCTTTGAATTAGTTAAAGCAACAGACAGTAAGGCTAATGATAGTCAAATAAATGCCATCAGTGGTGCAACTATCACAAGTGATGCAGTAACTGGTGCAGTAAATGCTGGTCTTGCATTTATAAATGATTTATTAGACAACGGAGTAGGAGGTGTGACTCGTGAGTAAAGCGTTAGAACGTATTTATAATGGTGTAATTAAAGAAAATCCTACGTTTGTTTTAATGCTTGGTATGTGTCCGACTCTTGCGGTTACAACATCAGCAATCAATGGTGTAGGTATGGGACTTACGACTACAGCGGTTCTTATCATGTCAAACATGTTAATTTCTATGCTTCGTAAGGTTATTCCAGATAAGGTTAGAATGCCAGCGTTTATCGTAGTGGTAGCGTCCTTCGTTACTATAGTACAATTATTATTACAGGCTTATATCCCAGTATTGAATGATTCTCTTGGTATATATATTCCATTAATCGTTGTTAACTGTATTATTCTCGGTAGAGCAGAGTCTTATGCATCGAAGTATCCAGTATTTCCATCCATCTTTGATGGTGTAGGTATGGGTCTTGGATTTACGGTTGGATTAACGTTAATTGGTCTTTTTCGTGAATTACTTGGTGCAGGAACAGCGTTTGGTTTCTCTGTAATGCCAGATAGTTATGAACCATTCTCTATCTTCGTATTAGCACCAGGTGCCTTCTTTGTACTTGCGATGTTGACAGCGCTTCAAAATAAGTTAAAGCTAAAATCCGCAACGAATGTTCCACAAGCTGAAAAGCTCGCATGTGGTGGTAATTGTAGTAGTTGTAGCGGCAGTGCATGCCATAGCAATCATGAGATACTTGAATCCGTAAAGGAAGAAACTGCAAAGAAGGAAGCTGCTGCAAAAAAATTAGCAGCAGAAAAAGCTCTTGCAGCGAAGAAGGAAGCTCAGGCAAAAGAAGCAGCAAATCAGACAGAGAAGGAATAGGAGGAGAGATTTAGATGAAAGAATTATTACTAGTGCTTATTGCAGCAGCGCTCGTGAATAACGTAGTTTTAAGTCGTTTCCTTGGCTTATGTCCGTTTCTCGGCGTTTCTAAAAAAATCAGTACAGCAGCAGGTATGGGCGGAGCAGTTATCTTTGTTATTACGGTAGCTTCTGCATTATGTAGTGTAATTTATGATTTGGTTTTAGTTCCACTAGACTTAAAATACATGAATACGATTGTATTTATTATTTTAATTGCAGCTTTAGTTCAGTTAATTGAAATGTTCTTAAAGAAGTTCTCACCAGGACTTTACAATGCACTTGGTGTGTACCTTCCATTAATCACAACAAACTGTGCAGTTCTCGGTGTTGCTATTGATAACGTTCAGAAGAGTAATGATATTGTAACTAGTGTCGTATATGGTGTTGGTACTGCAGTTGGTTTCCTTATCGCTATTGTTATTATGGCAGGTGTAAGAGAGCGTATTGAAAATAACACTATCACAAAATCCTTTCAAGGTTCTCCAATTGTGTTGATTACAGCAGGATTGATGTCTATTGCCTTTATGGGATTTGCAGGCTTGTTATAGGATAGGGGGAAAAGAGCATGACGAATATAGCATTATTGGACCTCTTATCTAATACTGGTGTTCTTGCTATTAGTGTGCAGGGGCTTGTTACAGCAGCAGCGATTGTTGGTGGAGTTGGCTTAATCATCGGTATTCTTCTTGGAATTGCAGCAAAGGTATTTGAGGTTGAAGTAGATGAACGAGAGATAATGGTTAGAGATTTACTACCTGGCAACAACTGTGGAGGATGTGGTTATCCAGGATGTGATGGATTGGCTAAAGCCATTGCTACCGGTGAAGCTCCAGTGAGTGCATGTCCTGTTGCAAGTTCAGAAATTCACGCAAAGATTGGTGAAGTAATGGGGACAGAAGCCACAGTTAGCGAACGTAACGTAGCATTTGTAAAATGTAACGGTACCTGTGATAAAACAAGCGTGAAGTATCACTATACTGGAATTGCAGATTGTAAAAAGCTCGCACTAATCCCTGGAAATGGTGAGAAAACTTGTAGTTATGGTTGTATGGGTTATGGTAGCTGTGTGCGTGCTTGTGCATTTGATGCAATTCATGTTGTGAATGGTGTTGCAGTAGTAGATAAAGAAAAATGTGTAGCATGTGGTAAATGTATTACAGAATGTCCAAACAACTTGATTGAATTCGTACCAGTAAGTTCTACTTGTAAGGTTCAATGTAATTCCAATGATAAGGGCAAAGATGTAAACGCTGCATGTAGTGTAGGATGTATTGGATGTATGATGTGTGTGAAGGTATGTGAAAGTGGTGCAGTAACGGTAACCAATAATCTTGCTCATATCGATTACTCAAAGTGTACTCACTGCGGTAAGTGTGCCGAGAAGTGTCCAAGAAAGATCATTACCCTTGCATAATCGAAGGACAATATAATAATTTAATAAATTTAAGCAGAAGTTTATTTATCTTTTTTAAAAAAGGTGTTATGATACAGGAAAAGACTTCTGGAATAATAGGATGAAACAAAGGATAAGAAGTGCTTTTCTTCTTATCCTTTGTTAATTCTATAAAGCATAGCACACTCATAGGAAAAGACTTATTTAAGATTACTATTTAAGCGAAAGGGGTGGCAGTGCACGGCAATATGGCATTGAGGTTATATAAAGATGAGATCTCATAGCTAATAATTGATAAAGGCAGGTTTAATATGATTTGTAAAAATTGTGGAAGAACAGTACAAAATGAAGAAGCTAATTTTTGTGAGTATTGTGGTGCCCCTTTTCGTCCCGGTATGGATTATCGAGTGTTAGAGAGCGCACATTTATCAGATACTAGTTCCAATGGGCAGGGTGTGAAAGAACAACAAGGCTTAGGTCAGGGAAGTGATCAGAATGCTCCTTGGAGCTCTAACTATGGGCAAAGTCCATATGGAAGTAATTCAATGAATGGACAAGCAATCGGGGATATTTCCATTCAAAACAGTACTGCCAATAGGCAGAAGAATACAGAAGTTCATGAAAAACCAATGACGCTAGGTAACTGGCTTGCAGTAATGCTGATATTCTTTATTCCACCAATAGGACCGTATGCATTTCTAGCATTACTATTCTTTTGGTCTTTTAGTAAATCAGTATCTTTAACAAAGAAAAACTGGGCTCGAGCTACCCTGATTGTTTTCCTCATACTTTTAGTATTAGTTGTTATGATGTTAAGTATGACCGGTGGTGCTATCCTATCTGATCCAACCGCAATACTAAATAGTTTATATGGCAAATAAACGATAGAGGTTTATTTGCTGAAAAGCCCTAAAACTTAGGATGGATTCTTTTCTAAGTTTATTAGGGCTTTTTTATTTATAAAAGGATTATTTTTGATGATACCTGGTGCGGATATTCTTATTGATTTCTTCTAATGGTAATATCTAATAATATAGGGTTTCACAGATGATTTTCATGGGTTTTTTTGTGATAAAACATCTCGTATAATTAGGATTGACTTAATAGGAATATTGGAGGTTAAATCATTGAATCATAAATTATGGTATACAAAACCTGCACTAGAATTTAAGAATGGCCTACCGATAGGTACTGGTAGGCTAGCTGGTATGGTGCTTGGTGGTATTACACAGGAAAGAATCATCTTAAACCATGAGTGGTTGTGTTTAGGGATGAATCGGAATAGAAAAAATGAGGATCGCTCTCACTATCTTTCGGAGGTAAGAGAACTACTACGAAAAGAAAAATACGAAGAAGCTACTTTACTAGCAAATGAGGCCTGGGGTGGTAACGGGGGGATTAGTGGGCGACCAACAAGAGAAGATCCCTATCAACCTGCTGGTGAGTTTTGCTTTTGTCTTGATCAAGGAGAAATACTAAACTATAAGAGAGAATTAAACCTTGAGAAGGCAAGAGTTAAGGTAAGTTATGAAACCCTTGACCATCGTCATATTACGAGAACAATGATTGGAGACTTAATTCACGATTGCATAATTGTTAGGGTTTATGCTAGGGAAGAATTAATTAGCGGCGATTTTTGGTTACAAAGAGAGAACGATGAGCGTTGTAAGATTTCCTATGACTTCGGAAATGCTACAATTGTTATGCAGGGTGAGTTTAATGCTGGGATGAAGTTTTGCGTGAAAGCAGACTTTAAAATCAAGAGTGGGTCCATGAAACAATTATCCAATAACCGATTAAGGATTGAGAATGCGAAAGAAATACTTGTTTTTCTCAATATTGGTACCGATGCCAAAGGAGAAGCGCCCCTTGAGGAGTGTAGAAAGTTTACGATTCCAGTGAAGCCTTGGACAAGATTATATAAAGAAAATATGTTAGAACATGAAGAACACTATGGAAGATTACATTTACATATTAATGAAGAAAAGCCAGACATACCCACCGATGAGAGAATTTTAGTTTACCGGGAAGGAGGAGATGATGTAACACTTCCGGTATTATATTTTAATTATGGACGTTATCTATTGTGTGCTTCATCTGCGAATGGTGAATTACCTGCTAATTTACAAGGGAAATGGTGCGATGAACTGTCACCGGCATGGGATTGTGATTATCACAATGATATCAATTTACAGATGAATTATTGGCCAGCAGAAAGTGGGCATCTGGAGGAATACACGGAAGCGCTATTCGCATACTTAGAAAAAATGATCCCCCATGGGAGGGATGCTGCGAAAAAGCTATTTGGTTGTAATGGAATCTGGCTTCCCTTATCTTCTGATGTATGGGGGCTTGCTACTCCAGAGACCTATGGTTGGTCCGTCTGGGTGGGGGTAAGTGCTTGGCTTTCGCAGCATTTATGGTGGCATTTTGAATATGGACAGGATATGGAGTTTTTAGAGGAGAGAGCATACCCTTTTATGAAAGAGGTTGCTACTTTCTATGAAGATTTTCTGGTAAAGGATGAGTATGGAATTTATCAAGTAATGCCTTCTCAGTCTCCAGAAAATCGATTCGTTGGTGGTGGTGAGTATCCTGTTACAATCTGCGTATCTTCTACTGTGGATATTGAGTTAATCATTGATTTGTTAACTCATACGATAAAGGCTGCGAAATTACTTCGTATGGATCTTCATCGTATTAAGCGCTGGGAGGAGATACTTTGGAATTTACCAAAGCTACAAATAGGAAGTAAAGGTCAGCTCTTGGAATGGAATAAGGAATTTGAGGAAGTGGAGCCAAGTCATCGCCATGTATCCCATTTATTTGGAGTGTATCCAGGAGAACAGATAAATGAAGAGCGGACACCTGAACTTTATAAGGCGGCAAGAACCTCCTTAGAATTACGATTGTCAGCAGGTGGAGCCTATACTGGTTGGAGCCGTGCTTGGACTGCTTGTCTTTATGCAAGATTCCACGAAGGTGATTTGGCTTTTGAACATTTAAGAGCATTAATTGGGGAATTTGCTACTGACAGTTTACTTGATTTACATCCGCCTAAGATTTTTCAGATAGATGGTAATTTTGGTGGTACTGCTGCTATCTTAGAGATGTTATTGCAGAGCTACTATGAGGAAATAGAGTTCCTGCCTGCGCTGCCAAGTAGCTGGAAAAGTGGTAAGATTACCGGTATGAGAGCAAGGGGCGGTTTTACAGTCGATATGGAATGGAATGATGGAGAGTTAACCAAAGCAAGAATATGCTCCTTAACGGATCGGAACTGTTGTATTAAGTCAGATCGTTATTCCTACTGTATTAAAGATAGTTGGGGGAATCAAGTAGAAATACAGGAAAAGAACGTGTTGTACCAAACATCAGATACCCTTACTTTAAAGACGTATCAACAAGTAGGTTCTGATTCAATTCAGAGCAGCGAGGATACCTCTAGAGATCATTATAAGAAGATTAATTTCCCAATGATTAGAGATAGGATATATATTATTACAGTTACTAGCATTCATTAGATTGGTAAAGAGAGATTCTAAGCTAGTAGATGAAGAATTCTAAATGGAATAACGTAATCTTCTAAATTATTTGATGAATAAAATCTAAATGGGAAAACGTAAGCTTCAAAATTATATTAAGAAAAATGAAAAATTGAATAAAGAAAGATTTTATCTTGTCGGAAAAGATTCTTTCTTGTAGAACTTCTAAAATAATGTTACTATGGAATTGGATGTGATTGTAAATATTTACATAAATCTGTAGTATTTTTTAGAAGTTCTATTTCTCTTCATAGCATTAGATCATAGGAAGTGTTCTGTTTTTATCAAATGCTTGACCTATATATTATAAAAGTCTTTTGTTTTTATCAAATGCTTAACCTATAAATTATAAAAAGTCTTTTGTTTTTACTAAAAGTGACTTGAAGTCCCTTGAAGATTCAATAAGAAGATCAAGATTATAAAGTCTATTGTTCTTTCGAAAGGTTTGCTTACCAATTGTTAAATTCTATTAGGGTACTTAGGGGGTATCGATGAAAAGAATCAAAAGCTTTTGGCGGAAACTATTACATATAAAGCTACGAGAAAAACTATTTTTAGTTTATTTTATTGGCTGTATTATTCCTTTCTTTTGTATCACATTATATTTAAACTCAGGGACCAGAATGCTTTTAATTGAGCAGTCCAAAGAAGCAGAGCTCTCAGAACTTCAATTAATTGCGAATGGCATAAAAGATAATATGCGTATTCTTACGGATGTGTCGAAACGATTTTATTTTGATGAAGAATTAGAGAAAATAGCGTTTACCAAATTTAATAACTATACTGAAATTGTAGACGCATATAAAAACTATACGGCATTTTCTGATTATTGCCATTATTATTATCAAGAAATATTGAAAATTAGTATGTACATAAACAATGAGACTCTCTCAAACACTTCTGTATTTATTGTTGCTAACGAAGATGTTCGTAGCATGCCCTGGTACCAAAAGACAATAAAAGAAAATGGGAGAGTAACATGGTCCCAGGAAATCGGAGCAATTAATCAAAAGAGTAATCTGAAACTTTCTCGTTTGCTTCGAACGAAAGAGGGACAAGAAGTTGGGGTTCTTTCTATCTATATGCAAAACAAGCGGTCACAGTTGGAGATTTCGGATCGACATGCATTAACGATGTTGATTTTAGATGAGGGAGAATTAGTTCATAGCAATGGAGAGAGTGATTTTGACTACTCCTCTCTTCGTGATGAGATAGAACAAATGGATCGAACAGGCTCAAAAAACATTATGTTTCAAGGAAAAGAATGTTTTATGACTGTAATCTTACTTCAGGCACCGGAAACAATTTCTATGTTTAAAGTGGTTAGTGTACTTCCTTATGATGATATTTTAATGAATGCGAATGAGCGAAGTCGTAGTAGTACAATATTAATGATACTTTGTTTTATTCTCTCTTTGATGCTAATTAGTTTATACTCTCAATCTTTTAGTAGAAAAATCAACAGCTTTAAAGACCAGATGCACGAAGCTGCTAAGGGAAATTTCAATATCGCCAAGAAAATAGGTGGCTATGATGAGATTAGTGAGCTTTATGATGATCTAAATATTATGATTGATAGTATCAACGGTTTAATGGGGAGGATTATTGAGGAACAGATTCAAAAGGAACAACTCAATTCTAGACAAAAAGACGTGGAGTTTAAGATGCTTGCAAGTCAGATTAATCCTCACTTTCTTTATAACACCCTAGAAACAATTCGTATGAAAGCAAGGTCAAATGGGCAGTATGAAATTGAAGAATTAGTAAAAATGTTAGCTAAACTCATGCGAAGAAATATTCAGGTTAGGGATCATCTTGTTACATTTCGCTCGGAACTTGAGTTGGTAGAATATTATTTGAAGATTCAAAGCTATCGTTTTGGAGAGCGTATTCATTATCAGATAGAATTGCGATATGATATTACGGATGAAAAAATTATGCCTTTGATTATTCAACCTATTGTTGAGAATGCATTTGTTCATGGACTAGAGATGAAGGATGGGAATGGTCTGCTACGGATTATTGTAGAAAAAACAGATCGATGCAGAATATATGTTAAGGATGACGGTGTTGGTATAGAGGAAGAGAAGTTAGAGGAGTTAAGGGTAGGACTTAATAATTTTGAAAAACTTGATAAGACCCACATCGGATTAAGTAATGTAAATCAACGAATAAAGCTCTTATACGGAGAAGAGTACGGACTAATTATTCAAAGCAAATGGATGGAAGGGACAACAGTAATCATTGAATTGCCAAGAGACATAAGGAGGTAAAACTTGCTATGTATCAACTAATGATCATCGATGATGAACCAATTGTACGCTCAGGGATTAAGGATTTAATTCCATGGGAAGATTATCAGTTTTATGTATGTGCTGAGGGGATTGATGGTAAGGATGGATTTAAAAAGGTAATGAAATTTAATCCAGATTTGGTACTTGTGGATGTTAAGATGCCTGGTATGAGTGGGATAGAACTAATACAAGAAGCAAGAAAACAGGGATATGAGGGAAAGTTTATCATTCTTACTGGGTATTCAGATTTTGAATTTGCGAAACAAGCAGTTTCCTTAGGAGTGAGGGCATACTTATTAAAACCAATTGATGAAGAAGAATTAATAAACAACGTAGAGGAAGTATTAGCGGAACTCGAGGCGAAGAAAAGCCGTGATGACTACTTTACTAAAAGTGAATTAATTGCAAGGCAAGACGTGATTCGTAGACTTTTACTCCCGAATAACGGTTCTGAAGAGCTTAAAAAAGATATGAAATTGTATGGATTGGAGTTTAAATACCAATTCTTTTGTTGTGCTGTAATATCTATGAAAAATACAGAGAATTCTACAATTCCAAGTGAGGAATGTATCAATGCTTTAACCAAAGATATGAATCAGATAGATCGAATATTGATGGATGAAAACATGGTCTTACTTTGTAAGGCATACTCATTTTTAGAAGCAGCAAAACAATTTGAGCAAAATATAGAACGTATGGAAGCAAAACATATGGAAATTCCTTTTGTTTTTCTAGGTCATACAGTGAAACAGTGGCAAGATATTAAATTTTCTTATGAATCTGCAAGATTTTTCTGGGAGCATCGTTTTCTATATAGTAATAAGCGTGTAATTACAATTGACTTACCAGAGAGTGTAGGGCAGATAACAGTGGATATAATCTTAGATCAACTTGGTAGCTACGTTGATATTGGGGATGTAGATGGAATTGAATTTACCATGGGCAAACTAGAGCAATATGCAAGGTTTAGCTTATTAAAAGAGTCGGACATTAAACTATTAGTAGCTCAAAATTTAATTTTATTACATAGCAGATTACTATCAAAGTATGATCAAAAGAAAACTGAATTTCCAAGTTTAAATCAACTGCGAGAGCAGATTAAAAGTTGTAATAGTATTGACGACTTAATTTATGAAGCGGTAGAGTTTTGTAAGTCTATGAGTGAAATCGTAGCAGGATCTACTTCGGATAATATAGCAAAGCGTGTTTATGCTTATATGGAAAAGAATTATGATAAAGATTTAAAACTTGAAAATATAGCGAAAACCTTTAACTATAACAGCGCCTATCTTGGAAAGTTATTTAAGAAGGAGATGGGAGAAGGGTTTAATAATATATTAGATTCTATACGAATAGAAAATGCTAAAAAACTCCTGTTGGAGCAGGACTTTAAGGTATATCAAGTTTCTGAGAAAGTAGGATTTAGTAACATTGATTATTTCTATAACAAGTTTAAAAAGTATGTAGGGTTAAGTCCAAAGGAATTTCAAAAACTGAAACCAAAAGGATAAGAGGAATGGGGAAAGTGTTAGTGTGCCCTATTTGTTACGTTCTCAAGCTATGGATTGGATGAGAATTGATATCAAAGGTTAATAATATATCTTTGAAAACGATTTCTTATAGCATAATTCATAGCTTTTTTTCTTTTCTTTGTTAAAAAACTAGAGATAATGTATAAATATTTAGGTATTTTTTAAAAAAAAATATGGGTATTATATCTAAAGTTTCCCAAGTATAATAAAGGCAAGATAACGAAGGGGGATAGTTCATGGACGGAAATAAGAATCAAAAGGCGAAAAAGCGTAAACAGAAACTAACCTTTAAGCTACTGATAAAGCAACGTTATTTATTGGCTATGTCATTACCATTTGTAATTTGGCTTATTATATTTAAGTTTTTACCGTTATGGGGATGGACCATGGCCTTCCAAGAAGTAAGACCGAAATCGTTTGCGTTGTCAGTATGGGAGAGAGATTGGGTTTACTTTGAACATTTCAAAAAGTTATTCGTAGATCCAAGATTTCTTCAAGTATTAAAAAACACCATTGGAACTAGTTTGATTGGGTTAGTAATTGGATTTTTTTCTGCTATCTCCTTTGCCCTTTTATTAAATGAAGTTAGAAATGTTAGATTTAAAAAAGTGACACAGACAGTATCTTACTTACCACACTTTGTTTCATGGGTTATTATTGCTAGTATTGCAAAGATGTTTCTAGGGGATACTGGGGTGATTAATGATTTTCTCGGAAGCTTAGGTATAAAAGAAGTACGTTTTATGACTTCTAATTCACCAGCATTTTGGCTTATCGTTTGTGTAATTAATGCATGGAAAGAATGTGGATGGGATGCAATCATTTACCTCTCAGCAATGACTGGAATTGACCAAGGACTTTACGAGGCAGCGAAAGTCGATGGAGCCGGTAGATTTCGTAGGATGTGGCATATTACCTTACCAGGAATTCGGCCAACCATTATTGTATTATTAATTATGAGTATTGGTGGTGTTCTAGGTATTGGAATGGAACGTCAGATGTTACTTGGTAACGGTATTGTAAAAGATTATGCAGAGGTTCTAACTTGGTATGCATATACAAAGGGAATTGGATCTCAAAATTATGGTTTAGGTACCGCGATTGGTGTATTCCAGTCTGCGATTAGTGTTTTCCTGCTTCTTGTAGCGAATAAGGTTGCTGGTCGAATTAGTGACAGCAGGCTAATATAAGGAGGGGTGACGATGAAGAGAAATAAACATAAACTTAACTACATAAATCGAAAGACACCATTTGATTACTTTTTAATTATGTTTTTTATAATCGTATTATTTATTACATTGTATCCATTTATTAATGTACTAGCAATATCGTTAAATGATGCTACGGATACCTTAAGAGGTTCCAATATGTTAATTCCTAGGGTATTTACATTAGCGAACTACAAATATCTCTTTACTGAGAAAAATCTGTTACCGCCATTAATGATGTCAATTGCAAGAACTATTGTTGGTACCATATCAGGGGTTGTATGTACCGCAATGCTCGCTTATACGCTAAGTAGAAGGGATTTTTATTTCCGTAAACTTTTTACTGCATTATTTGTAATTACTATGTATGTCAGTGGTGGCTTGGTACCAGAATATCTATTGATTACAAGGACCTTAGGTCTTAGAAATAACTTTTTAGTTTATATTATTCCTGGTATCATCTGGGTCTATAATGTCATCTTAATCCGATCTTTTATAGATGGTTTACCAGAGGCATTGCAAGAATCCGCTAGAATTGATGGAGCGTCTGATTTTAAGATATGGTATCGAATTATCGTTCCACTTTGTAAACCGGTACTTGCGACGGTTGCGCTTTTTCTAGCGGTTGGTCAGTGGAATGGATTTATGGACACTTATCTATACGCACCGAATTTAAAGACATTGCAGTATATGATGTATGAGATTGTAAATAAGACAGGTATTGATCCTGGAAAGACCCATGGTCAAAATGTTGAGATTTTAGCAAACTCTATAACACCACAAGCAATTCGTATGGCAATTACAATTGTAGCTACGCTTCCTATTGTTGTTGTTTATCCATTCCTACAGAAATATTTCGTTGGAGGAATGACGTTAGGAGCAGTAAAGGATTGATTTAATCCATTCCAAAGGACTAGAAAGGAATGGTTAAATAAATACAACACCCCATTACATTACCAAATGGTAAGTAATAGAGTGGTTGTAAAAAAATTATAGCAGGGGGATATATTATGAAAAACAAAAAAGTATTGGCAATTTTGTTATCATTAACCATGGTGGTGGCATCAGGATGCGGTAAGAAGGGCGGCGATCCTGTAAACAGTGATTTAACACCAACAACTGCTCCTACGGCAACCCAGGCTGCAGTTGCAGATCCAACGGAAGTTCCAGAAGAAAAATTAGATCCGATAACCTTCACCTTCTACAATGCAGATGGACAGGAAGATCCTTGGTCAGATCCAGTTGCACAAGCAATTACAGAAGCTACTGGTGTAACATTAAAAACTGATTATCCAGTTGCAGGTGATGATCAAAGAGTTGCTCTAATGATTGCTTCTGAAGATTATCCAGATATGATTTTTGCAAAGGGTGATGCAGATGCTTTAATCGATGCGGGTGCATTAATTGATATGGCTCCATTGATTGAGGAATATGGTCCTAACATTAAGAAGTTGTATGGTGATAATTACAACCGTTTGAAAAACAGTAAAGATGACCAATCAATTTATATGCTTTGCAGTAATGGTGTTGGTGATACCGCTTTCACAACCTCTGGTACTGCACAGTTACAGTGGGCTGTACTTGAAGCAAATAATTACAAGATTCCTTATACTTTAGCTGAGTATGAAGAGATGATAAGAAATTACAAAAAGGAAAATCCACAGATTGACGGACTTGATACCATTGGCTTAAGTATTTCCTGTGCCGACTGGCATTGGTATATCACTCTTGCAAATCCAGCAGGTTTCATTGCAAATGGTTCTCCAGACAATGGTCAGTGGATTATCGATGATGAAAACAACTATCAGGCATATTATAAGCATGCCGCTCCTGGACAGAAGGAATACTTCCAGTGGTTAAACAGAATGTATAATGAGGGTATTCTCGATAAGGATTTTGCAACTCAAACACATGATGATTATATTGCTAAGATTGCATCTGGTCGTGTTCTTGGAATTCTTGATGCTAATTGGGATTATGCAGATGGCGAAAAAGTTCTTAAGACTGACGGTAAATATAATAGAACCTATGCAGGTCTTCCAGTGACAATGAGTTCTGATATTAAGTGTTCCACATTAATGAATCAAGGTCTTTCCGTAGGTTGGGGTGTTGCTATCACCACAGCTTGTAAAGATCCAGTAAGAGCAATTAAGTTCCTTAATTGGATCTGTAGTGATGAAGCTCAGGTTCTTTTAAACTGGGGTATTAAAGATGTAAACTATTTTATTGACGAGAATGGTCAGCGTTATAGAACACCGGAAGAGATTGAAAAGGCAACAAACGATATCAATTACAAAGAAACTACCGGTATTGGATTCCATAACTATCCATTCCCATGCTATGGTAACGGTGCAGAAGATCCTACTGGAAGTACCTATACTACAAATAGTAAGAGCTTCATAATAGAAAACTATCATGCGGAAGAAAAGAAAGCGTTAGCTGCATGGAATGCGGAGATGTTAACAGATATCTTCCCTCAGCCAGAAGAATTTAAAGTTCCTCCATATGCTGCAGTTTGGGCACAAACAAAACCAGCAGAATTTAATGACTTAGAAACAGCATTAAATGATATTGCTTGGCCATCCATGATTAAAGCTATCATCTGTGCACCAGATCAGTTTGATGCTACATGGGAGAAGTTCATGACTGATTTAGACAAGGCAGGTAGAGTCGAAGCAGAAGAGATGTTAACAACGATCATTCAAGAGCAGGTATCTTTCTGGGGTAACTAATAGCGATTAGGGAGTATTTTTGGGGTGGCGCATTAAACAGTGCGACACCCCTTTTAAAAATTTTTCGAAAACTTGTCTGCAATTCATAAGTAAAAAGTAAGTGTATGACAATGAGGTTGAAGGATTATAACATAATACATCTAAGAAGAAAGAATGTTGTATTTTTATCCCTCTAGCACTATGGTATAATAAGTTTAATGGAGGTGAAAGTATGAGTTTTTTTAGTATGAATAGTCCGATATACCGCTTCATGCAGAAGATGACGGACATATTAGTACTAAGTCTATTATGGCTGTTATGTAGTCTACCTATTGTTACCATAGGGGCGTCAACAACAGCGGCTTATTATGTAGGGTTAAAGCTAGTGGTAAATGAAGAAACCTATATCAGCAAGATGTTTTTTAAGGCTTTTTTAGAAAATTTTTGGCAAGGAAGTATCCTTGGGATTTTGAGTTTATTTTTTGGCTATGTATTATGGGTTAACTACAATTATTGTTTTAACATTGCATCGAAACGCCCTATTGGGATGATTGTTTGCACTTTTATCGGAACTGTGATTTATATCTTTAGTTTTTTATATGCATTTGCATTAACTGCCAGGTACGAAAACACAATCTTTCACATGATTCGTAATTCGTTTTTACTTTCATTACGCTATATAGTTAGAACGATCATTATATTAGCTATGGTAGCTGCGGTATTGGCTATAGGATTATGGAATATTACTACGATTTTCTTATTTATATTATTAGGACCAGGGGCAATTGTTTATATCTCCTGTGCATACATATTAAAGATATTCCATAAGACAGAAGAGAAGGATAGAAAGAGAGCAGTTATAAGTGAATGAAATGGGCTATAGCGCTAGAATCTTGATTAGTGTGAGAAAATGCGTCTCAAATCAAAGAAAGTCTCTCATGAGCCATTTTTTTCATAAATCATACGTGTGCTAGATCACACAGATAGGAGGTAGTTATGAAGTTTAGTAATGGTTGCTGGTTACAAAAGCAAGGTACAGAGTGTTTTTCGCCGGCCCAAGTTTACGATTATCAAATCAAAGAGAATGAGGTTAGAATTCTAACTACAACGCACCGTATCAATCATCGAGGAGATACCCTTGGAGGTGTGAATCTCACGATATTCATTACTGCACCAGCGCCAGAAGTTTTGCGTGTTAAGACTCATCACTATATGGGGGTAAGAAAGAAAAGTCCCGAGTTTGAATTAGATTTATCAGGAGCTTGTGCTTTAGAGTGTGAAGATACAGAAGATACTTTAGTCATTAAGAATGGTAATCTACGTCTAGAGGTACAAAAGTCAAATGCAGCATTCACTTATTACCGAGGAAATGAAAAATTAACTGCGAGTGGCTGGCGTGATCTTAGCTATATGAAGACTGATTGGCAAGGACTTGCTTACGATGATGGTGGTGAAGAGAATACTTATATGAGAGAGCAACTAACACTTTCTGTGGGTGAACTTGTGTATGGTCTTGGAGAGAGATTCACACCGCTTGTAAGAAATGGTCAATCTCTTGATATTTGGAATGAAGATGGCGGTACCTCTACCGAACAATCTTATAAGAATATTCCATTTTACATAACAAACAAAGGGTATGGCGTATTTGTAAATCATCCAGAAAAGGTTTCTTTTGAAATCGGTTCTGAGATGGTAACAAAAGTAGGTTTCTCTGTACCTGGAGAATGCCTCGATTACTTTATCATTAATGGCCCTGATATGAAGCAGGTACTAGCCCGTTATACCGATTTAACTGGAAAACCTGGACTTCCGGCACCATGGACCTTTGGACTTTGGTTATCTACCTCCTTTACAACAAATTATGATGAAGAGACCGTAAATAGTTTTGTAGATGGTATGTTAGACCGTGGAATTCATTTAGGAGTATTTCATTTTGATTGTTTCTGGATGAAGGATTTTTGTTGGTCTGATTTTACATGGGATAGTAGAGTATTCCCTGATCCAAAGAACATGTTAGCTAGACTAAAATCAAAAGGCTTAAAAATCTGTGTTTGGATTAACAGCTATATTGGTCAGGAATCCATATTATTTGAAGAAGGAGTAAAGGGAGGATATTTCCTAAAGAGAAAGAACGGAGATGTATGGCAATGGGATATGTGGCAACCAGGTATGGCGATTGTTGACTTTACGAACCCTGAAGCATGTAAGTGGTTTGGCGAGAAGCTAAAAGCTTTACTTGATATGGGAGTGGATAGTTTTAAAACAGATTTCGGTGAGAGAATCCCTACTGATGTTGTTTACTACGATGGTTCCGATCCTATGAAAATGCATAATTATTATACCTACCTATACAATAAAACTGTTTATGAAGTTTTGGTTAGTTGTAAGGGAAAAGAAGAAGCAATATTATTTGCTAGATCAGCTACTACAGGTGGGCAGAAGTTTCCTGTTCATTGGGGTGGTGACTGTTGGTCTGATTATGAATCTATGGAAGAAAGCTTACGTGGCGGTTTATCTCTAACGATGTCAGGTTTTGGGTATTGGAGTCATGATATCGGAGGATTTGAAAGCACTTCAACGCCGGATGTATATAAGCGCTGGGCAGCATTTGGATTATTGTCTACCCATTCAAGACTTCATGGAAGCACTTCTTACCGTGTTCCATGGGCTTACGATGAAGAGGCAGTTGATGTTGTTCGTTTCTTTACAGAGTTAAAATGCTCCCTTATGCCATATCTTTATCGCAATGCTATTGAGACCTCACAAACAGGGATTCCAATGATGAGAAGTATGGTGATGGAATACACGAAGGATCCAAATTGCTCCTACTTAGATAAACAGTATTTATTAGGTGACAGCTTATTAGTGGCTCCTATTTTCAATGAAGATAGCATGGCTCATTATTATCTTCCTGAAGGGAAATGGACTAATTATCTGACTGATGAAGTTAGAGAGGGTGGAAGATGGTATGAGGAAAAGCATGGTTATCTAAGTATACCACTCTATGTAAAGCAAGGTAGTATTATTTCCTCTGGATTAAAAGATCAAGGAGCTGTTTACGATTATACAAAGAATATTGAATTAAAAATATATGAGTTACAAGAAGGAGTAGAAACAACTACTACTGTTTATCAAGAAACTGGAGAGAAGGCTGTCATTATTAGCGCATTATTAAACAGTGGTAAGATAACATTAAATCTAATATCGAAAGAACCAATAAGTATTATATTAAAGAACTATGTTGTAAAAAGTGTAGAGGGTGCTAAGTTTAACGTAAGTGGAAATGACACAGTTATACTGGCACAAGAATCCATAGTAGCTACTGCTATACTTTAAAAATAATATAATAGAAAAGGATTGTGATATTTTGAAGAAGGTAAATGAAACAGTAATCGAAGAATTATTAAGTCAGATGACCTTGGAAGAAAAGATTGGGTTGATTCATGGTAATGGCATCTTTCGTAGTGGTGGAGTAGAGCGTCTTGGTATTCCTTCGTTGAAAATGTCGGATGGTCCTATGGGGGTTCGTAGAGAGTTTGAAGACCAAAGATGGTTTCTTGCTTGCAATACAGATGATTATGTATCAAGTCTTCCAAGTAACAGTGCAATAGCAGCAACATGGAATAAAGATCTTGCTTATACGGCGGGGCAGGTTCTTGGTAGTGAAGCTAGGGGAAGAGGGAAGGATGTTATTCTGGCTCCTGGGATTAACATTAAGAGAAGCCCTCTTTGCGGTAGAAACTTTGAATACATGAGCGAAGACCCAAAACTAATTGAAGAGTTAGCAAGCTCTATGATTCAGGGAATTCAAGAAAATGATGTTGCAGCATGTGTAAAGCATTTTGCTGTTAATAATCAAGAGACAGATCGTTTAGCAGTAGATACGGATTTAGAGGATAGGGCCCTTTATGAAATCTATTTACCTGGATTTCATGCCGCGATAAAAAAAGGTGGAAGCTATTCGATTATGGGAGCGTACAATAAGTTCCGAGGTGAGCAGTGTTGTCAAAATTCCGATCTTCTTGGAACCATCTTAAGAGAAGAATGGGGATATGATGGAACCATTATATCCGATTGGGGTGGTGTCCATAATACCATGGCAGCAGCAAATTCGCCACTTGATATCGAGATGGATGTAAAAACTAATTT
>JAEWHR010000244.1 GCA_023387655.1 Bacillota bacterium | reverse complement strand
AAAAAATCTATAAATTGATGCCACTCCTCTACTTTACATAGAGGTATGTCAGGGTGACTTGCTTCATAATCCTCACGATAATCGAAACCACCCGTTTTATTTGCTCCAGTATACCATACAGGAAACATTCCAGACTCTGAAGCACCAATGATATCGCATAGTATGTTATCTCCACAATACCATACCTCTTCTGGCTGCAATCCTGCCTTTCGAAGCGCTAACTGAAATAAAAATTTGCTTGGCTTTCGAAATACATATTCACTTGATGCAATAATAAACTCAAAATTATATTCTGGAAGAGTAGATGCCAAACGACGTCTTAAGGCCTCCCCACTAAACGATATGTTACTGATAACCCCAACTCGAATGTCATTCTCTTTTAGGTAATTGAGTACTTCTCTAATACCGTCTGTAGGAACTCCAGGCGCTGCTGTGTCCCAGAATAATTGTTCAATATCATAAGGATCTTCCTTAAATTCCAAACCAAAATACTCATATAAAAATCTTTGATATGGATGGTTATGAACCTCTAATGTATACTCATCCATCGATTCCTTTGAAAATCTACCAATTTCTTTATTTAATTCTTTATCAAACGCCAGCATTTCCTGTGCTGTCACACCGTATGGATTTTTTATAGCCCTTGACAATACAGCTTCTTCTGCTGCCAGTGACTCAAATCCTACCTCTTTCACTAAGGTCTGACCATAGTCAAAGAGGATCATCTTTGGCTTTCGCATACCAATTCCTCCATCTTATGAGCAAAGTTTCGAACAGATTCCTGATTTGCCCTCTCCTTCATGTAAGCGAATCCGATCTCTCGCTTATCAAGTTTTCCCGGTAGCGCAATCTCTGCTAATTCTCCCAAGTCTAATTCTTTCTGAACAAATTCACCTATTACACAGGCAATACCTAACCCTGTCTTTGCAAATTCAATTAATAAATCCATACTGCTTACCTCTAAAATCTGCGCAGGTCTTAATTGCCTTTTCGCAAAATACTCATCGATATACATTCTGGTTATATTTTTTTCATCAAGAAGCATAAGGTTTCCTGTTTCTAATAATTCACGACCAGTTAGTTCTCTTCCCTCTCTAATTTTTAAATTATCAAGGTAACTATTGGTAGCGATAAAAATATCTTGTATCTCTCCCACCTTTTGAAAAATCATTCCCTTCATGGTATCTGATTTTCCTACTAACCCAATATCTAATTTCCCTTCCTCTAGTAAACCTAATGTTTGAAGCGTAGATTGACACTGTATCGTAAAACGAATATGTGGATATTCCTCCACAAATTCTTTTAAAAAAGGCAGTAATATATATTTGCATAATGTGGTACTGACACCAATACGAATATGTCCAATTCCTAACTGATGGATACGTTTCATTGCATCTTCCCCTTCTTTCAGGGTCTCAAATGCAGTTTTAGTATAACAATAAAGCTGTTTTCCTTCTTCCGTCAGTTTTACTCCACGTGAATTTCTGGTGAATAACGCAACTGACATACTTTGCTCCAACTTCGCAATTGCCTTACTAATTGCTGGCTGGCTAATATAGAGTTCCTTTGCTGCCAAAGATATATTCTCTGTTTTTGCCACTGCATTAAAGATTCGATAAGCAGATAATGAAAAGTCTACTTCCATTGCATAACCTCCCCAGATTGTCCTATGTTTATTGACAGCTTACCATTAAATGACCTATTTTGGCAACTATAATTTCCTATTGCCACATTTTCAGTAAACATTGATTCTTTAAGTGAAAAAACTTATTTTAATTCCTTCCGATATGTTTCAAATGCTGTTGGAAGAGAATACTCATTTTTAATTCTCTGTTCCTCTACCCATATTAATTCTGGAAATATGACATCTTCTCTTCTTTCTACCTTAATATAATAGCCAATCATGTGCCATTCTTTATGAGAAAATATATGTTTTGCTTCTCCTAATTTTTTCTCCACTTTTGCATAAGGAGCGAAAGATTTTAACCTTTCTTCCATCTGGCTTTTGTTAAGTTTCTCTTCAATATTAGGTAACTCCCATAGGCCATGGAGTAGTCCTTTCTCCGTCCTCTTTCGGATAGCATAAGTACCATCACATTCCATGACAAGTACTGTTTTTTCTTCGATTACCCTATCCTTTTTTTTCGGTTTCACTGGTATATTTAACTCATCGCCATTGTGAAATGCTTTGCATAGATGCATTACTGGACATTGTTCACAAAGAGGTTTCCCATTCGGTAGACATACTGTTGCACCAAGTTCCATAAGTGCCTGATTATAATCCCCAGGACGATCTTTCGGGATAATAGCTTCGATATCCTCTTCTAATTCTTTCTTTATCTTTTCCTTTGTAATGTCATCAAAACTTCCTGCAATACGCTTCATTACACGAAGTACGTTCCCATCAACCGCCGGAACTGGTAATTGAAAAGCAATCGAACCGATTGCTCCTGAGGTATACGCCCCGATACCTGGAAGCTTTTTTAATTCTTCTCGATTTGCTGGTAGTTCACCGTCATATTGCTCCATAACTACAATGGCTGCCTTTTTAAGATTACGAGCGCGGTTATAATACCCTAGTCCTTCCCACAATTTCATCAATCGGTCTTCATCCACCACTGCTAAATCTTTTATGGTAGGTAATTCCTTTATAAATCGGTCAAAATAAGATTTTACCGCTTCCACTCTAGTTTGTTGTAACATAATTTCAGAAACCCATACATAATATGGCTTAGGATTTGATCTCCACTCTAAGATCCTTGCATTCCTATCATACCAATGCAATAAATATTCAACTGTTTCTCTATAATCATATTTCATTTATTTCCTCAATTCCTAAACACGTTTTTATAACAAGTTTTGCATAAACATTTTATAACAAGTTTTACATCAACATAGGCTTTCATATAAAAACCACTTTACATAAATCATTTCATTTCAGATAATGTTACATATTATATCATATTTTGAACGTTATGTTAAAATTTAATTATAGAAATTCAAAATGTTTAAGAAACATGTAAGATTTTTGACTAGAATTTGCCTTATTCCAATATTATGCTATTCTTATCTATGACCACAAAGGAGGCTTACTATGTCATCTCGTAAACTGATTATACTTTGTATCCTGACCACTATTCTTTTTAGTGGCTGTCAAGCAGCACAAAGTCCGATAAAAAATTCGATAGATACTTCTAGTGGGCTTACTCCTACCGTTACGGTTGCCATAACAAAAGCTCCAGAGATAACAACAACTCCCGAAGCCACACCTATCTCAGATGAAGTATTATTAGCCAAAGAGGATGCACTTTCCATAGTACAGAGGCAAATTAATTCTAAAAAATATTCGATTTCATTGCTTGCTGATAATGTGACAATTAATACTAAAAATTACTATTCTTTTATCGTTACTGAAAACCTAGTAGCACTCGAGCCAGCGATACTTGTCAATAAGAGCAACGGAGAGCTCTCTTGTTTATACTCCGATGGGAAACATACTTCATTTACTTCTTTTCCTAACACTCCAAAAAAAGAGGAGACAGAAAATAACTGGAACGGCACCTTTGTTCGGAAGGACTTACGGGGTGTTACAACTTCCACCATTCTCTTAACCCAAAATGATTCCGCTTCTTTTGAATTTCATATACTCGCAGAAAATAGCCTTGGAGTAAACCGTCTTAGTGGCATTGGTCATGTTGATGGAACAACTGCAAAACATTTTACAAACGATGAAGTAAGTCTAAACTTCTCCCTCGATCAGAATCAATTAACAATATCAGATGATGACTACTTTACTAAAAATTCAATCTCTATTGCTGGAACTTATGTACTTGATAAAGATACCGAGGAAACCGTAACGATTTCAGAGGAAGATGCCATCCAAATCTTACTCTCCTTATCAAGTTTACAAACCGGATTACCCGCAGAAATCAATGAATATCTTATCTTGTCCGATAATACTAAACTAATTATTGAAGACCGTATTTGCTATAGCTTTGGTGTCTATGCAAAATTTGAACAAAAAGATATTCTTATGACAACTTTCTATGTCACCGTCGATGGGAATGCAGTTTATACATATAATTCTATAAAAAGTACTTACGAACGAATTTATGGAAAATAGGGAATCTTAAGTTAATTCAATCATTCGTACATTCACACAAACTTTACATAAATATGTACGAAACACCAGATCAAAGATTAACATAAGAAACGGAGTATTCCGAAAAAGCATGTTGCTTTATGGAATACTCCGTTTTAGTTATTTCATTAGTGAATTATTTAATATGTCGTTCTCTCATGTCGAAGAAGATAAAAACGCAATCTTAAGTAATCACGATATTTCATTGTTCTCTTCCAATATTGAACCAAATCTCTTCGAAATTTCTCTATCTTTTGCTGTTCCTCAAAAGAAGGTGGTTCCTCGTTATAACGTAGTTTTTGATAGATATCAATAATGTTTTCTACTTCTTTTTCATCTATTGAACTAACAGATAGAAAGCGCTTTATAAAACACTGGAATGTCTCTGATTTATTTATTCCATTATCTAAAAACTCTGCCATTAGAAGCACTGCCTTAATATCTTGATATACACGCTTTTCTAAATTAGCCTTTCGATAATTTCTATTCATAAGCTGTATTCTTAACATATAATAAAGGAACACACCAAGCAATATTAGAAGTACCACAATTCCTGCTATCATAGATATATTACGATAAGTCTTACGTGCAGTTTGGTATTCTCTTTCTTCTTGTTCCATCAGCTTTTGATAGATAGATGGATCATATTCCTCATCCATACTACTATTATTATTAACAGTAGTATTTCCTCTATCCTTCTCTGTTACCCATGGCTGATAGCGATAGTCATAAAAAGAAGGAGTCGGTTCAAAAGGAATCCACCCAATTCCATCTATATAAGCTTCTGGCCACGCATGAGCATTCCTATTGTATACATAATAGGAAAAACGGTCGTCCCTCTCGGATGTAGGTACTCGAAATCCTTGAACATATCTGGTCGGAATACCAATAGAACGTGTCATCATCGTAAATGCAGTTGCATAATACGTACAATAACCTTCTTTCGATTCAAAAATCAGATAATCCACTAAATCATGACCACCTTTAGGTTGTTTTGGTATTGTTGTATAGGTATAATATGAAAAAAACTTCTCAATTGCTTTGCATTTCTCATAATTATTTTTAGAATCTTTCGTTATCTCATAAGCTAAGTCAGACACTCGCTTCGGTAGCTCTTCATAAACTTCTAAATAATCTACATAAATTCTTTCTCTACGAAGTTTAAGCAACTCTTCCAAATTCTCAGAGACTTTTTTAGTGATTAGATAATTCTTATTTGCAACATTATCAATAAATCTATGAAAGGAAGCGGCATTCTCATTTTGATACTGAAATCCTGCTTGATTTTTTATTAGCTGATTAAAATAAGTGCTATCTAGGTTCATATTCAAGTATTTAAACGAATAGTTAACTCCTCGGGATTTTATATCACGGAAACGAAAATTTGCTGTATCATCAGAATAGATGTCCTTACGTCTTGTAAGTTCAATATTTAAAACCTTTAGAGGATAAAATAATGTCTTTGTTGCTATCCCTTCATATGTAACACTATAGCTACGAGTTGATATAACAGAAGAATACTCTTCTGTTAATCCTTCGCGATCAATTGCATAGAATAACTCTAATGCATCCAGTTCTGCCTCCGTATACTCTTCTTTTTTATAACTTACTGTATCTTCCCACTTCTCTCCATCAAATTGATTCTTAACATTGCCATTCAAATATAAATGAAAACTACTCAATGAATTAGATTTTAGAGACATCGCTAATTCATCTGAATCTGATATACTACCTCCTACGTTACCACTCTCAGAATAGCCCGCAAAACTTAAATTAAATTCTTTCTTTTCCGGATTCATCCATAAGTCAATATTAGTTACCATAGAGTCAACCGCATTCGAGACTGCATGAATACATCGTTTGATAGTTTTCCACTCCATTGGTTTTTCTGAAGCAGGTAATACGAAAAGAAAAAGACTAAGTAGTAAAGCACAAGGAATTAAAAAAGTCATAGCCATGGATTGATCATTTCTCTCTTTCTTATAGAAAAGAGAAATCCTGATTTCCACCAATGCAAGGAAGATATACAGCAATAAACTAACTACACCAAATTTAGCTATCTGTTGCTGTGTAAACCCCAAAAATAGAAGTATACATAACATCATTACCGCTCCAATAATGCGAAATAACACTCGCTTTTGAAATAGATAAATCGGAATTGAGGTAAGGATTAATACAAATATCATCGTTACAACAGAATACCCTATGGAGCTTGATTTTCTATTATCCATTGTTTGATTAAACCATGAGGCGTATGGCGTGATTATATCAGAGAATGATATCTCATAGTAATAACACAGAAACAAGGTGATTACTATAAGGAGTAATATAACAACATAAGGAAGAAAATTTTTTTTATTTTCATCGAAAAAACGTAAAATTACAATCCAAAAGAAAACCAGAAGTGCTAACATACCTTCGTTGACTAAAAGCCCAAAATAGTTATTAGTTAAAGATAAGACGGCAATGCATAATAACATAGTTAAGAGACAGGGATATCCATGTTTTTTTAATATTATCTTTATATTCATTGTAATCTCCATTCTGAAGTTTTAGAATTTCTTAGGCAGCGTACTTTGCTGTCTTAGAGATTCTCTTCACACCTACCCCTCTAAAACTTCTGATATTTCTTGATTCGGTATTATTTGCTGAAAATAAATACGTGAATCTAATTTTACCGTAAGTCTTGAAACATCATCTTCTCCAAGATAAAAAATTACTACCTCATTCCCTAATGTAACCATGTGATAACTTGCCTTAACTAAATCTTCCGTAAAGGTATGAGTTATAATTATGGAAAAGGAGGTGTTCTTTAGAAGAATACAACTTTCTATTAATAACGAGCTTATCGAATGCTTCGCTCGAAAGTGAATATCCGTACATAGTTGATAAAATTGATCAAAATCTTGTTTCCCTGAGATATTCATTGTTTTTATACCAGCAATATCATAAATAACTCTAACAGGTGTATTACATCGATAAAAAAAGTCACTAAGAGCAAGGGCTAATTCTATTATTTTATCTTCAAGAATAACCCTACTTATCTCATCGGTATCTTTCTTTTTAAAATCCACATACAGAAATACCTCTGTCTTCGGTTCTACCGTATATTTTCTAGTCACCAAAGTTTTTAGTTTAGCTGAAGCTTTCCAATGAATTCTTTTGGGCTCATCTCCTGGTTCATATCTACGAATTTCAACATCCGGTACACTTTGCTTTAACACTTGATTTAATTCTAATGTTTTTCCCTCTGTCTCCTTATATAGTTTTAAAGAATTTAAACGAACAACTCTTGGCAATACCTTAACTTGTATTGCAGATGGTGCACTGTACACTAAGTGAAATAAATTTAGGTAATCAGTAACTGTTACCTTATCAATTCCAATACGGTATTCTCCACGATAATGACAACGAATCGTCGTTGATTGTTCGATTTTATCCCCTGGAAGTAAACAATAACTTCGGTTAGCGCTAACATTTTCTACCGTAGAATAGTCACTTTTAAAACTTACATTCACATTAGAAAAAGTCATAAAGTCTTCATTCGTTAATAGAAACTGATAAGAGATATTCTCTCCTTTTACCATGGTCTTATGTTCTATAAATTGATAAATTCGAAACTGAAAATACACATAAATTAAGTAGAGATAGGAAACAATTGGGATACTAAGACTGAAAAAAAATAGTCCATAGCTTACATAGCCTCCATAATAGCTAACAAAAATTCCGGTAAGTATTATGAAAAGGTACAAAAAGCTTCGATTGCGCCTCATCAAGTTCACTCCCTTCTTTAGGAAAAGTCTCGAAGAATTGGTATCGTAACCTTCTGTAACAACCCACGAAGTATCTTCTCCGGAGATACTTTATTGATCTTTGCCTCCATCGAAAGGACAAAACGGTGGCATAATACTGGATAAATAACAGCCAACACATCATCCGGTATGACATAATCTCTACCTTTGAGATAAGCAGTGGCCGTTGCTGCTTTTATAATTGCAAGAGTTGCTCTTGGACTCGCTCCAAGTATAAAATTTTCATCCTCTCTTGTAACCTTTGCTACATCTACTATAAATGCTAAGACATCCTTATGAATGCGAACTTTTTTCACTTCATCTTGCATCGCAACTACTTGTTCTTTTGTCATTATTGGTTCTAATTCTGGTAATCTGCTATTGTTATGATAAAGCAAAGCCATCTTTAACTCATCTTCTGGTGATGGGTACCCAATGGATATTTTCATTAAAAAGCGGTCTAATTGAGCTTCTGGTAAATGGTAAGTCCCCATAAAGTCAATTGGATTTTGTGTTGCAATAACCATAAACGGAGCTTCTAGCGGATATATCTTTCCATCCACCGTAACTTGCTGCTCCTCCATAGCCTCCAACAAACTAGCCTGTGTTTTTGGAGAAGTTCGGTTAATCTCATCTGCTAGTACAATATGATGCATAATAGCTCCTTGGGAGAACTCAAATGAACCGGTTTTCATATTATAAATTGATAGCCCTGTTACATCGCTTGGTAGGGTATCTGGTGTAAATTGTATTCTTCCAAAACTGCAGTCAATTGATTTTGCAATTGCATTGGCCAGAGTTGTTTTACCTACCCCTGGAACATCTTCTATTAACAAATGTCCCCCTGCAAGTAATGTTGTCACTGCATATGTAACCTTATCTTCTTTTCCTATTAAAATTGAATTTATCTGATCTATCAATTGATTTGCCAAATTCACATATTGAAACATACTTCACCCCTTCTATAATTATCCTGATTTTCCCATATTAAACCACTTTTAACAATTATAATGGAAACAAATGTAATTTTCAACTATAGTTATTACAGATAAAATACTCTATTTTTTAGGAATAATAAACGAATAACAATCGAATATTAATTGTTTATTCACTTAAACTATCACATCGCATCTACTGGTCATTAGATGAGATTTAATGGTTTCATACCAGAACAAAGTGGCTCCGCGAATCAACAAGTTCAGGGCGATGCCACTTTGTCGCGCCGAAGCGTCAGCGGAGTGCGCATCCCTCGGAGAGTTATTAATAGGAGATTACTCGCGGAGTAATTCCTATTAAATAAAAAGAGGTCCGACACTCACCCTATAGCTCGTGTCAGACCTCTATTTTATACTAAGTTATAAACCCCTCTTTTATTATAACTTTTCTTTTTATGGTTCCATTCCCCATACTAAAATATCAGAGATGTAAACTGTAGTTTTAGACCAATCAGCATAACTTGTATTACTATCGCCAAAGGAATAATCATCTGTTTGTGAATAGTTTGTCCAGTCTGTCTTGGAAAATCTCCCCTGCACCTCCATGCTTTGACCTGCATTTAAAGTTCCTGCACCAGACTTAAATGAAAACTCCAAATAGTAATCTGCATTAGTTTTTGGTGTACTCAGCTTAACAAAGGTACCATTTACATTAGAGCTACCAATGGTTGAGTAATCACACCAAAATGCCTGTGCTTTTTCACCGTTGATGGTATAATAATAGCGAATCTTCATCTCTGATAAGTTAATTGCAGTAGTTCCTGTATTGATTAACTTTATTCTTGGTGCAATACCATTTGTTGTAGCAGAAGAATTTCCATTAAACATCTGAAGTTTGATATTACCTGTTGGGGTCACAACAGAGGAATCCTTGATGGTAACTGCTAAGATTGGATCCGTTCCTTTATTCATATCAAATACAATGGATTGATTTCCTACTGCAAATTGATTGAAATAAGATGATAAAATCGTCACTGTTGTCCCTGAAACGACATAATCGGTTCCAGCTACCAGATTTACTAAGCCGTTCTTAAGCCCTACTAAGGTATTGCCATTTGCAGTAAGTGTAACATCGACATTCGTTTGCTTTCCACTTGCCTTATCAAAAACTGCAGAAGTTGGATTAATCGCCCCACTTGGTGAAGTATCAACCAAGGTTACTTTTAACGTTGCATCATTACCACCGCTAAATACAAATGTTAACGTAACCATATCTGCACCTTGTGCTAAGAAGTAATTCTTAGATAATGTCACTACATTACCAACTACAGTATAGTCAGTACCTTTCGTTAAAACTGAGGCTCCATTCTTAATCCCTGTTAACGTATTCCCATTTAAATTAATAGTAACTGGAATATCTGCGGATGCCGATGGATTCCTATCAAACGTTGCGGTAGTTTTGTCAAGGCTTGCAGAAGGAACTCCAGCCTTTGGTTCATTACCAAATACTAAGGTACCATTATCATACAATGGAATGTATGTAGTCTTTACTGTAGAGCCAGAAGAAACATTACTAATTTGTGTAAAGGAGTAGTCATTTGAATTGTCCCATATGTTATTAACATTTTGTGGGCCCGCTATTCTAAATTGTACTTCTTTCTTATAAGCAGACTGTCCGCCTGGATAAATCTTAGTACCTGAAAAATCTACATTCACATAATAGATATTGTTTGCAGCATCCCATGGAATCAGCGCAGACGTAGTAGCCCCATTATTATAATTTGTAGATACTGTAAAGTCATTCTTCGTATAACCCTTTGCTACATATTCCGAAATATCAATAAAATACTTAAAGGATAATTTATCGGTAACGCGAGCAGGCCAACCTGTCTGATTGAACACTAAAGCTTTAATCTCGATAAATGTAGGACCAGAAGCATTAATACCAGCTTGAATAAATAACTCATCGTTTGTAACCGTTTCTATCGCTTTAAAGTTTGTAATCGCTGTACCGCCATAATCTTTATACATTTTAGCTAATACACCAACAAACCCTGCATTATAATCGCAAGCGATTTCATTGTTTACATAATTACCAATGTTATCTTCATAGCCATCATCCCTACCAGGTCCACCCACTAATGCACCGTAAATGGTGTGTCTGTTGTAATTTGGCTCGGTTTGACTATCCGCCCATGAACTGTGTGCGGTCCTATGATGAGGTCTTGTCGGAGGATTTACACCATATCCAACTACATAACTTCTTCCAGCACTACCTAGCGCATAATCTACCTGCTGTTTTGCAAATGCATTGTAGATGCTAGCTTTTTCAGCACTACATCCACTCCAGTCAGCATAAACACTTGCTAAAAATGCTGTTGTAGTAGCATAACGTAATGCTCCCCATGAATCCAACCAAGCAAGCCCTTTCGGTGTATAAGAAATACGATTTCCATTATACCCTACGGTCCAATAGTCTAAATGCATTTCAACATTATTCTTATAAATTGCTTTATTTGTGATCCTTGCTAACAATAAAGCTGCACCATAATGAACATCATCCCAGCTTTGTGCCCACTTATAACTTAACGTAGCAGACTGTGGCTCAGTTCCCCAATAAGAAACATAGGATTCTGCCTTATCTAGGTAAGTTGACTCTCCACCTGCAAGATAAATCCATGCAGCAGCCCAGGATAGTTCATCATAAAATCCACTATAAGAAGTATAGAAACCATTTGCTGCGGTATAACCAGCATCACTTTTCGTTGTTTCCGCAAAATTATAGAGCTCTTTTGCATGACGAAGACAAGTTGCTGCGTAGGTTGGATCTTTTGTCTTATATACAAGTGCTGTAGCTGCAAGAGCTGCTGCCGCTTCTCCCACTACAGAAGAACCTGGATTATTTAAGTCAACCTTATATGATGGTCTAGCCATCTGCATAACCTCAGCTGGTCCCCACCAAGAATGGTCCGTATTACCATTACCAACCTGATAATAAAATACATTCTTCTCTGGATGACACTTCATTAGGTAATCACTAGTCCACTTAATTTCATCTAATAAATAATCTAGTTGTCCCGCTTGTGAGAGTGTTGCCTCTTCTTCATATACAGCCCATGCTAACATGGTTGCAGAATATGCCATTGGAAGATTAAATTTTACATGATCACCAGCATCATACCAGCCACCAGTTAGATCCAAACCAACATCTGCACCATCGTTTAATCCAGAGTCACCTCTCCAGTTATTTCGAATGGTATTTGGTAGGTCGCCAGAACGTTGAAATTCATAAAACATAATTGCTTTTTGTAGCGCTTCTCCGTAATTATAATTTGATTCAGCTGCCTTAGCTTTTGATGGTACCATGGATATCATAAGTGTAATCACTAATAAAAGACTTAACATCTTTTTCATAACGATACCTCCATATCCGCTTTAGCGGACTCAATATTAAAAGTTGAAAGTGTCTTTCTCAACGTTATTCCTTTTTGTATAGGCAATAGAAAGTTAAATCACTTTCTATTGCCCAAAGAACTTATTATGGTTCCATGCCCCAAGTAAGCTTACCGCTTACATAAGCAGTTGACTTATTCCAATCAGCGTAGGAGTTACCGCTGCTACTGAAGGAAAAGTCTCCAGTTTGGGTATAATTAGACCAATCTGTTTTTGAGAATCTTCCTTGAACTTCGATTCCTTGTCCTGCCTGTAGCGAACCGGCTCCACTTGTAAATCCAATCTCAAGATAATAATCTGCTCCCGTCTTTGGAGTAGCCATCTTAACAAAGGTTCCCGTAACATTACTGCTTCCAATCGATGACCAATCACACCAGAAATTCTGACTCTTCTCTCCATCAATTGTATAATAATAACGTATCTTTACATCGCTAAGATTAACACTACTTAACCCTGTATTCACAAGTTTAAAGCGTGGTGCAATTCCATTCGTTGTTGCGCTGTTGTTTCCATTATACATCTGAACCTTTATGTCACCAACTACCACTACTACGGTTGTATCTACTACGGTTACTACAAAAGGTTTTGTATAACCGCCGCTAAAATTAAAGGTTATCGTAGTATCACCAAGTGGTAATGTAGATAAAAATTCTTTCTTAAGAACAACAGTATTGCCACTAACAGTGTAGTCAGTATTTAAAGTAAGAGGTGCTGTACCATTACTTAAGTTAACAAAAGTAAAACCTTGCATGGATAATGTAGAACTAAGATCTGCTTGTTTTCCTACTGCTTTATCAAAGGTTCCCTTGGTAGGATTTATATTAGCATAATTAACTGTACCAGAACCATTCTCATAAAGAAGTGAATATACACCATTTGCAATTGCAACATCACACTGAGCCCAGAATCTATGGTACGTAAACTCTGGTGTCTGATTATTCTGGTATGCTTCCAATAATTTAGGATAGGATGGATCTTGTAAATACTTAGAACGGATATCTAAGAATTTAACACCAGATTTAATCACATCGCCATTTGGCATTGTACCGTTAAAAGTACTTGGAACATAAACGGTCTGTTCGAAGAATCTCTTATAGTCTGTACGTAACTCAGGCGCCGCAACTCCCTTATCATCACGATATAAGTTCCATACACGATCTAATAATTCTTTTGCTAAGTTCTTTGCGGACTCATCATTAGCTGCTTTACTATAGTATAATAAAGCATTTGCTAGAGATCCAGTAATACCAAGATCGGTACCAGAATCAACTACAATAACTTTGAGATTAGGATTACCAGTATAAGTGCCTGTCCATGTATCTGGTTGACCGCTCCAATCAAGTTTATTCGGTATTGTAAAAGTTCCATCTGCTTTCAATACAACTACGGTTTTCACCCAAGCTACCCATTTATCGAGAATCTGTTTCGCTCTAGCGTCGTTCGTCTTATAATAATATTCCGCTACACGCTGCATTGACCATGCCTGGAAACCAAACCAAGTATTACTTCCTGGATCTTTGTATACTGGGTTTTCTTCATATCCCATTCCATAGAATGTAGAGGTACCAGCTGGCCATGCCTCATAACGCCCATTTCTTGAGTTACTAGCTCCACCAGCAATTGCTCCTTCAGAGGATTGTAACCATTGATAGAATTCTAACTGTCTATCAAGGCTTGTTGCCCAATCACTCTGACCATTCGTTGACTTTGGTTTAAACTTTGCATCCTCTGATAGGATCCAAGCAGCCATTGGATTCTGATAACCAAAATGGTTATGGCTAGATCCAATAATCCATGCCCAGTCTGCTGTGATTCCACCACCCCAAGCATAATACCAAGACATTAAGTAATGTGCTGCATCATATCCTGTACCAGCGACCGTAGAATTTCCAATTTTTCTAAAATATTTATCAAACATAGCATAACGAAGATAATCGCCCATCATCGTAGCTTTTGATAAATAAGAATCAATATTCACATTATAATCCTTTGACCATTCATTTGCCCAATAAGCAGCTTGAACTGCTCTTGCGTCTGCATCTGGTGCGTTCGTATACTTAAATTGCTTCGAATATGTACTATCACCAGTGAATAAGTCTAAGTAACCGTTCTTTCCGCCATATTTCATATCATCCCAACATGGTTGAGGAATCGTTTCCCAAGTAGACTCCTGCTCTCCACGTTGAAAAGTGTTAATATAGGATGGTGATGTGGTTCCATCTCCCCTAGAACCATACCCATACCAATTATCAACATCCAGTAACCAGTGCATACCATAGATTGTATTCCGCCCATATGCTGCAACAAGTTCAGTCCAAATTGGGTCCTTACCAACAGGCGCATTAAAATCAAGCGCTGCTGGGTATTGGCTAGGATCCTGATATTCTGGTGCATAACTTGCTGGTTTACTTGGATTGTACTTGCTCATACTGGTTGGTGGCTGATCTGCATCCGTAGGAATCAGATATTTTTCTGTTACATTCCAAGCAGTTTCATAGCCTGAAAAATCACCAGTAAATTTACCGTACATCGCTTCAAGCCACATATAATAGCTCAAAGCCTCACTGGTAGTTACATGTCCATAATCTGGAGCTTCTACGAGCATTGTTTCAATGGAGTGATATGGTACCCCTTTAGAACTAAAATAACCATTCGCTGGGTCTTTTATATCAGACCATAAGTCCATAAAACGTTGCTCATAGGTTCCCCTTGCCTTAGCCTCTACCAAAGCTTCAGCAGTTGCTTGAGCAGAAACTGTAGTTTCCTTTGACACTTGAGGAATTAGAGTTAATACCATCGCAATTGTCATTATGAGTGCTGCTATTCTCTTGTAGATACGTTTTTCCATACAAAACCCTCCTTATTAATTAACTCTCCACGTCAATAATATAAGGTATTTGAACACAGTTTCTTATCCCTTCCTTCCTTTGCAAAAATTTCCAAATCTATATATCAATTGACTTGAAGGTTCTTAATAGAATAAGATTAGTAGTATTGGGTTTTGTTCGTTTTAACGTCTCTCTTTCTTTTTATATATTTAATAGGCTTGTCCAAATCCATCACCTAATTTATAATTTAACACATATCAGAAACAATAATATTAATATTTTAATAATTTTTCAATTCTTACTATTTCGTCTGTATTCTGAGTTTTTATCTGTAACTTATCTGTACAATCTGTATATTATCATCATTTCCAAATTCTGTCAAATACAAGTAGAAGTTATTTTTTTGTGTAATATGTACAAAAAAATACTCGATTTTTATAGATGTGTTATCAATTAATGCTTTTTTGTGAAAATTAAACTTTGATGAAGAGGATTCTCTTTATATGACGAGATAGAAAACAAATTATTTATCCTTCTCATTACAAATATTTTTTACAAAAAAAAGAAAAAAGCTATTGCAATAGTTTCCCATGCAATAGCTCTTTTTCATTGTTAATACGCTCTATTTCTTACGTTTTTATTATCTCTTATTTTGTTAAAAGCATCAAAATCTCATTGCTTCTCTCAATAAATTTTGTCATAGCCTCTGGTGCTAATGGCTTATGCGCAATATAAGCAAGATCATATAACTGCTCACAAATCATATCTGTATGCTCAGCAGAATTATTCTCTAATACATACTGAACTAACTGATTATTGGCATTTAAGATTAAAGTTTCTGTCGGTCCGAATGCAGAAGGATCCATTCCATACATATTATACATTTTCATCATATCCTGCATTCTACGGCTCTCCTCAGATAGCGTAATCATGGAAGATACCTTAGCATCCTTTAATTTAACAACTTTAACTTCTAACTTTTCTTTCTTTAATGCTTTCTTAAATACCTCAGTTAGACTATCCTTTTTCTTATCTAGCTCTTTCGTTTCTTCCTCTGAAGAAATCTCTGTCATAGTGTCGTTGATATCAGCATCAATTCTTTGGAAACGAACCTTCTGATCTGATTGCTCTAACTGAGTAATAAATGGCTGATCGATATTATGTGTCATATACACAGCGTCAATACCAGAGTCTTTAAACATCTTAATATATTGACTCTGCTGTTGTTCATCCGTTACATAATATACTGTATCTTTCTTCTCTTCCTTTGGCTCCTTATCAGATTCAGATTTTGCTTCCTCTGCTTCAGCCTTTACTTCTTCAGCGGTACCATTTAATTTCTTAGCAGCTTCAAGATATTCTGGAAGTGTCACATACTTCTTCTCTAAGTTCTTAAAGATAATGAAATCCTTCATTTTCTCACGGAATTTATCATCCTTTAAGCAACCATATTTAATGAATGGGCTTAAATCATCCCAGTATTTCTCATAGTTTTCACGCTCTACCTTATACATTCCAGATAACTTATCTGCTACCTTCTTTGTAATGTAATCGGAGATTTTCTTCACAAAACCATCATTTTGTAAAGCACTTCTTGAAACGTTAAGTGGTAAATCTGGACAATCGATAACACCCTTTAGAAGCATTAAGAATTCAGGAATTACTTCTTTAATGTTGTCAGCGATAAATACCTGATTACTATATAATTTAATCGTTCCTTCCATGCTATCGTATTCTGTATTAATCTTAGGAAAGTATAAGATACCCTTTAAGTTAAATGGATAATCCATATTGAGGTGTATCCAGAATAATGGCTCTTTATAGTCATGGAATACCTGACGATAAAATTCCTTATAATCTTCCTCTTTGCATTCGTTTGGATGCTTTGTCCATAATGGCTCAGGATTGTTAAGTGGCTTTGGCCCCTTCTTTTCCTTCTTAGTTTCAGCTACTTTACCATCTTCTGTAACCTCAGCATCAACAACAGTATCCTCTGTTACTTCGGATTCTGCCTCTGTGGTTTCTTCTAGCTCTTCTTTTGCATTTTCATTTTTAAAGTAAATAGGAACTGGCATAAAAGAACAATATTTCTCAATTACTTCTTTGGCACGATACTCATTGGAGAACTCATAACTTTCTTCATTTAAATGAAGAGTAATCTTTGTTCCTCTCTCTGCCTTATCTCCTTCTCCCATCTGGAAATCAATACCTTCTTCTGATTCCCAGTGAACAGGTTTTGCACCTTCTTGCCAAGATAAGGTATCGATTGTTACCTTATGAGCCACCATGAATGCAGAATAGAAACCAAGACCAAAATGTCCGATAATTTGATCTTCATTTGCTTTGTCTTTATACTTATTTAAGAAGTCACGAGCTCCAGAGAAAGCAATCTGGTTGATATATTCTTTTACTTCGTCGGCAGTCATACCAACACCATTATCAATAAAAGTCAAAGTCTTTTCTTCTGGATTTACAAGTACATTAATCTTAAATTCTTCCCCTTCTGGTATAGAAAATTCGCCAATGATACTAAGTTTCTTAAGTTTTGTAATCGCATCACAACCATTCGATATTAATTCACGGAAAAAAATGTCGTGATCAGAATACAACCACTTCTTAATAATAGGAAAAATATTCTCGGAATTAATTGATAAATTACCTCTTTCCATACTCATGAAAAAACACTCCTTTTTTATTATATATTTATCATTGATTAGCATTTACTTGCGTATAAAGCTTGTCCAATGCATGATAGTCAACTTGTTGTATACTACTATAATACGAGGTATCTAAATTGTCAAGGAAAAATTAGCACTCATTGATAATGAGTGCTAACAACTATTCTTCATATGCTATTTCATTGTTTTTTAGGAATTTCATCCCTTGCTCATCCCAAGCAAAATCTAATGTTTTATCTAAAGTAAATGTCTTTATTCCTGTACCTGTTATCACATGTAATTCATTATTTTCATAACGAATGTGAAAATACAAACCAGTAACTTCGCTACTATCTAGTAAAACACCTTGGTTTACTAATACCGATTCAATTGCTTTTTGAGATAGCATAAGACTGATTTGAAAAGATAACGGTGTTTTATTTCCTTTCACAATCTGATAAGCAAATGGCCTTACTTCACTCCATTTCGCATGTGTTCTGGAACCCAATGTTTCAAGTTCTTCTGTACTATAATAGTCACGGTTTAATTTACCATTCATCTCAAACCTTTGGAAGGTATGAATAGTAACTTCAGAAACTAAAAAAGCATCAAACACATTCTGAATCAATAACTTCGACATGAAGCCTTTTACATCAACGATTTTTAATGATTTCATGCATACCTCTATTCCGGCGATTTAACGCCTTCTAATACACTTTTCCTTTAATATACGAGCTGGTAAATTCCCATAAGAATTACCAAATGTAATGGATAGAAAATATAGAAAGCATATTGAAACCGATTTATTCCTCGTTCCCCGTTGTAATAATATAGAAATGGTGCCGCTAGAATTGCCATCATCTCCACACCTCCCCGGAAAAATCCAACAAGCAGAATAAATAGTAACATACGCAGATTTCTATTTCCATAGGCCAGATAAAAGCCTACAATCAATAAGATACCATAGCCATATTCACAATAGTCACCACGAATCAAATACAATAATCCTGTACCGGCAATAATCGTAAATACGTCAATCAAAGTCATCCATATATTTTTTATAGGAAAACGCATCTTAATACTATCATAAATCATAATAGTCAACAGACCAATGGCTAGAGTAAAAAAAATGTTTTGTCTATATAGTAATAAACTTAAGTTACTATTCGGAAATCCCCAGAATGCATAATCATATGGTATTTCGGATATAATCGCAAAAAGAAGCAAACGAAGTAAATACTTCATACGGTTTCTTGTATGAAAAAATCCTTCCACAATTAAAAATGCAAAGATCGGGAATGCAATTCTTCCAATGCTTCTACCTATTACATACCATGTAACATCGAGCTCATAGCCTGGTAACGTTATATGAAATAATGGATTGGTATGCCTTGGAATAAAAATTGCGGTAAAATGATCAATAAGCATGGTAATGCATGCGATGAGTTTTAATGTAAAACTATTCAAGGTTGTAGTCCTTTCTATTAATGTCTATTGTCTTTCTTTTATGTTGTCTTTCTTTTATGTTGTCTTTCCTTTATGTTGTTTCACTTTTATGTTGTCTTTCTTTTATGTCTATTGTCTTTCCTTTATGTTATCTTTCTACTTCACCATCTCACACAAAAATACCTGAATCGTTCGAGCAGGAACAACAACACTTGTTTTATAAGATATGTTATTATCTCCTTCCTTATCAAAAGTTTTATCCTCTTTCGATGATAGCGCTAATTTCCATTCTGAATTTGTTTGAAATGAAGGTAGCGCAAAGCTATGTTCTTCCCAATGTGCATTCATTGCGATATAACAAGACGCATCCGACGTAGTTCTATCTTTTAACGCAAATGCGCCATGGAAAAGTACACCGAGTGTTCTGCTAGAATGAGAATAATCCGGATACCATGCTTTACTACCATGATAGGATATATCAGGGCACCCACAAGATAAGATATCAATTCCACCAAGTTCCCGAACATTATGAAGAACAGGATGGAATTTTCGAAAACAAATTAATTGCTTCACGAAGGAAAATAGTTCCTTGTTCTTCTTTTTCTCCGACCAGGACACCCATCCAATGGAATTATCCTGGCAATAAGCGTTGTTATTCCCTTCTTGAGAATTGCCAAACTCATCTCCTTGTAGAATCATTGGAGTCCCTTGACTTAAGAGAAGAAACATAAAAGCATTTTTCATCATCTGTAAACGCAGTTCCTTGATCTTTCTACGACTCGTATCGCCTTCCACACCGCAATTCCAACTATAATTAAAATCTGTACCGTCTCGATTGCCTTCTTTATTTGCTTCATTATGTTTGCCATCATAGGAATATAAATCGGCTAATGGAAATCCATTATGATCAGTAATATAGTTAATTACCCCTATCTTTTCTGGATTTGTACGAATTCTTGCCATAATTTGTCCGATCTGTCCTTCATCCCCTTTTAAGAACCGTCTAACATCAATTAAAAATCCATCGTTATAATCTGCAAGCGTTTTCGTGTGTGGTACCATTTCTCTTCCATAAATAGCATCGGTACTCCAATGTGTTGTAAATAACTTTATTCCCACTAGATAAGGATCTCTTGCAAATAACTGTTGTATCGATTCCTCTACGTTTGTCCGAAAACCATCGATATGGTAATAATGTACCCAATAACGGAGACAATCTATCATGCATTGAGCACTCATCTCACCCGGAAAATTCATATCAAGTACAATTTCTATCCCATTTTCATGTAGTTTCTTAACCATCTGTTTCATCTCATTGCTTGCATCATAAGGAGTGGATGCATAAGATGATTTCGGAGCAAAGTAGAAACCATCCGTTGTATATCCCCAGAAGTTTAACTTACACTCTTCTTTCGATATATGATAAGGGAAATTACCTTTTTTATGATACTCATTTGTTGCATTTGGCAATTCACTAAGTAATGGTACCGGCTCCATTCTTTCATTAAATTCCACACATGGCATGAAAAATAAAGCATTGATTCCAAGTTCCTTAAAGTATGGTATCTTCTCTATAATCCCTTTATAGGTACCTTTATTTCGTACTTTAGAATCATCACTTTTTGTAAAGCCACGAACATGTAGTTTATATAAAATCATATCAGAATAAGAATGACATAACGGAGTATCTTCTCCCCATTGGAACTCTGTGAAATCCCATGTCCCCAGTAAACCATGTAATCTTTCTTTGTTTTCCCCTATCACATTCGGTATCAAACCATACTGCTCCCTACCAAGAATCTTGGTTGCGTAGGGGTCTATAAATTCTTTTCCAAAGGCTTCGTAACGATATCCTAAAGCAGAGGATACTTCTGATTCTGGTACAGTAACTGAAAATACATTACCAAAACGAAGACTATTTTGCATTTTGATTTCTCGAAATATACTAACATCCCATTTACTATATAATTTTAAAGTACAAGCAGGCGCATTCGGTACAGCAACAGAAAAAACAAAATTATTCCCTTGCTTTCCAACCCCTAGCATCTTAGGTAATTGATATTCTTCTTTTGATTTAGTTGCTCGCCCCATACCTTCTTACCGTCCTTTTTCCCCATCTTCTATACCTATATTATATAGCAATAGTTAACTTAAGGATATCTTATCCTATTTTTAATTCTACCTAGATTAGTACGAGAAGTCAACAACAGGGCCAAATGGAATCATAAAATGAAACCATCTGACCCTGTCTATTTCACACATTAGTCTTCGCTTGTATTAACATTTACTACCTGTCTCTTACGTGCCATAACATCACTATCCAAGTACTCATCGTAAGTTGTAATCTTATCAATTAATCCGTTTGGAGTGATTTCCATGATACGGTTTGCAATAGTTTGAATAAACTGATGATCTTGAGAGGTAAATAATACAACACCAGAGAACTTCATTAAACCATTATTCAGTGCTGTAATCGATTCCATATCTAAATGGTTTGTTGGCTCATCCATAAGTAATACATTTGCGCCCATAATCATCATCTTAGATAACATAACACGCACACGCTCACCACCAGAAAGAACCTTAACCTTCTTAATTCCTTCCTCACCAGCAAATAACATTCTTCCAAGGAAACCACGAACATAGGTAACATCCTTTTCAGGAGAATATGGCATTAACCAATCAACGATAATATCTTCACTATCAAAATCCTTCGTATTATCTTTTGGGAAATAAGCCTGAGTTGTTGTAATACCCCATTTATACTCACCGGAGTCTGGTTCCATCTCACCAGATAAAATTTTAAACAAAGTAGTACTAGCCAGTGTGTTACCACCAACAAAAGCAACCTTATCTTCACGATTAATAATAAAAGAAATATTATCTAATACCTTGACACCGTCAATTGTCTTACTTAAATTAGTTACTGTTAAAACTTCATTTCCAATCTCACGGCTTGGTCTAAAGTCAATGTATGGATACTTTCTGCTAGAAGGACGAATCTCATCAAGTTCAATTTTTTCTAACGCACGTTTTCTAGACGTTGCCTGCTTTGACTTTGATGCATTTGCGGAGAAACGTTGAATAAAATCTTGTAACTCCTTAATTTTATCTTCCTTCTTTTTGTTTGATTCTTTCATTTGCTTTACCATTAACTGACTGGATTCATACCAGAAGTCATAGTTACCAGCATATAACTGAATCTTAGCATAATCAATGTCTGCTATATGAGTACAAACTTTATTTAAGAAATAACGGTCATGGGATACTACAATAACCGTATTTTCGAAGTTAATCAAGAATTCTTCTAACCAGCGAATTGCCTCCAAATCAAGGTGGTTGGTAGGCTCGTCAAGTAACAAGATATCTGGGTTACCAAACAAAGCCTGTGCAAGAAGAACCTTAACCTTCTCTGCACCATTTAATTCGCTCATGAGCTTGTAGTGTAATTCAGTTTCAATTCCAAGTCCGTTTAATAAGGTGGCAGCATCAGATTCTGCTTCCCATCCGTTTAAATTTGCAAATTCTGCTTCCAGTTCACTTGCTTTAATACCATCCTCTTCGGAGAAATCCTCCTTTGCATAAATGGCATCCTTTTCTTTCATGATATCATATAATCTTTGATTTCCCATAATTACTGTGTTGAGAACATCAAATGCATCATACTTAAAGTGATCCTGTTGCAAAAATGATAATCTCTGTCCAGGAGTGATAATGATATCTCCTTTACTTGGTTCGATTTGCCCTGAAAGGATTTTTAAAAAAGTGGATTTTCCCGCTCCATTGGCTCCAATTAAACCATAGCAGTTTCCTTCTGTAAATTTAATATTGACATCCTCGAATAAGGCTCTCTTTCCTATTCTTAGAGTTACATCACTTGCTTGAATCATTTCGATACCTAGCCTTTCTATTTTTGCGCTATTACCTATTTTACAGGAAAATTTGTAATTTGCAAGCTATTTTTAGCTTGCTGTAAATCTTTGGCGCTTTTCCTCTTAATTTCATATTGTTAATTAATAAGTATCTTTCGTTTTAATAAAATAATAGAGAAAACCACTATTATTCTATTATGTCCACCACTGCTTCTTGATAACCGAAACCATTTTCTTTTGCATAGCTTTCTGCCATCGAATTCTTTGGTGCAACAATTACTATATTTAAAATCTCTCCAAATATTTCAGTCCCAAAGGATACCGTAGTATCTGGTATCGTAATCTCCTCTAAATTTGTACATGCATAAAAAGCCATATCACCAATATGTATTGTTCCAATTGGGATGTCAAAAAAGCTTAAAGATTCACAATAGGAGAAACTCATGTCTTCAATTGTCGTTATAGAACCTAAAAACACAACTTCAGTTAATGAGGTATTGGATGCAAATGCAGCAAATGGAATTCTTGTTACTTTCTTTGGAATTATTACACTCTCTAGTTTTTCACAAGCGCTAAATGCTCCTTCTCCAAGATGAGTAAGACTATCCGGAAGTTGTAAATTAGTAATGGAGTAACAATCTGCAAATGCATAGTCGCCAATTCTCGTTACGTTCATAGGTAATTCAAAAGACAAATTAATACAACCAGAGAACGCTTCATTTTCAATAACAGATAGTTTCTCTGGAAATTCTACTCTTGTCAAGTTTTTCGCTAAAGAAAAAGCACCCTCTGCAATCCTAGTAACACTTGCTAATATTTTATATTCTGTTTCTACACTACCAGAGGGATACTTCACTAACGTATTCTTATCTTTTGTATATAATACTCCATCTGCTACCATGTAGTGCTTGCTTTCTTTTGGTACTGTCATTGTCTCTAGCGCTGGACATATTCCAAATGCTGATTGCTCTATCACCTCTAAGGATGCAGGAAAACTTATCTCCTTTAGCTCATAACACTTTTGAAACGCCCTACCTTTAATAACTTTAAGTCCTTCTGGTAAAACAAGTTTTGAAATTGAGGTATTATAAAAGGCATATCCATCTATGACAGTAACTGGATACGAATTTACGCTTTCTGGAATAATAAGTTCATTCTTTGGGAGTGTTACAAAACCCGTGATATAAACTTCGCCTTCTTTGATTTTCATCGATAAAATTGTTCCGTCATCATCAATACAAACTTCTGTTTTATCTTTAGAGACCCATCCTTTCTTAATCTCCTCTGTACTAGAAGAAGAATTATCTTTATCAGAATTTAGGCTATCCTTATCCTCAATCTTATCTTTTTTCTCATCATCCACAAGCTTAGTATCTTGATTATCTAGTTCATTAGAGTTATTATCCTTATTTTGTTCCACAATCCCTTCCGTAGCGGTTGTATTATCTATATCTAGGATATCACTCGGTCTTGTAGTTATTAAAGGATTCTCTGGAACCTTAACCTTCCCATTGTCATCCTGTTCTTTTTGAGGATTGACTACTTCTAGGGATTTTGATTTTGGACTACAAGCAGTGAGCAAAACTAATAACAGTATGTAACATAATATTAGGAACCGCTTCTTCATTCATCCATCCTCCTTTGCATCATTGTTTTATTATATCATCTGGTAATATTTATGTAAAGGAAGGTACCTATTTTTAAGGACAAAGGATATGTCGAACCTAAAGAGAGACAAATACATTTCATTAAGAATTGTATTTGCCTC
>JAEWHR010000207.1 GCA_023387655.1 Bacillota bacterium | reverse complement strand
CGAGCCAGTACTACCTCTTTGTTTGCTTTTTCTGCTAGGTAAAATAAAAGTTTTTTCGGTTCATAGCATGGGCCTACTGGGCCATCCATTGCAAGTCCCATTATGCCAGGCTCCATTCCCTTGCATTTAAGATAATCGATACGTTTTCTCATTCCCGAACCATCGAAAAGTCGCAAAGCGGTTCCCTCATAATGGCGAATCATTTGTTCTATGACATCGCCTCGTTTATCATCCTGCACCACAATAGAAACTTTTTTCTTCCTCTTCTTCACAAAATGTTCTAGTAATAATAACATAGTATAACTATCTTGATTCCAATAACCAATCATTTCATTTCCAGTAACTCCACTATCTCCAAAATATACAACCTTAGATGTCTTTGCTACGAATCGAAGATATAATAATCCTATTTTGTTAATGATTTTATACTGCATGTGCTACTCTCCTATTTTTATAATTACTTTTACAAAGTTACAATATCATCCTGACTTTTGCCCCAACATATATCACGATTCTTATACGGTAAATCCTACCCCCACAAAATATCCAAATCCAAATAAAACCCCATTCCAAATGATAATACCAAGCGTTGACGCTAATACATATTGAGCAAAATTCATACAAAATGCACCAGCCGGTATTCCGATTAAAGTTCGAACAACCGGAATTAATTTACTTATAAAAACTGCATATGCCCCTCTACATTTAATTTTTTCACTCAACTGTTCCATTTTTATCTTTAACTTTGGGCTTTTACCTGTAAAAAAACGAATCAGCCTTTCTCCTCCAAATCTTCCAAGGTAATAAAGAGCAATACTCCCTAACACACCTGCAAGCACTGTCACTAAGAAAGCAATCATAAAATCACTATGTCGCGCAGACCATGCACCTGCAAACGGTAATATTACCCCAGCTGGAAATCCTGGAAAATTTAAGTATTCAAGTAGTACTACGAGAAATACGATTAGTAACCCGTAGTTTTCAATTCCATAAAATATTGCCTGTATTTCCATATTCCCCTTCTCCTTTTTTTACTTTTCTGCAAATGCTCTATTTTCCGTTGCATTTTCTAAAAGTATTTATTCCGTAATTTTACCTACTCTCCATATCATACAGAGAAATACGAAATAACATCGTTAGAAAACTCGAAAGAATTTCTTAAGAATCTATGTAAAAAAAGAAAAGTTTTATATTTCATACATCAGTACATTGTGATTGCATTCATATAGTTAGAAAATTACAAATATATTGTTAAAAATAATTACCCATGTTGTTAGAAATGATAGCAAATATCATTTCATCAACCTAATAATGGTACAAAGCCTAAAAAAAGGCACAACTAATAGTCATGCCTTTTCTAAAATTAGCGTATTATCATTAAAATACGTATCCCATATAGTGTGTTAAATTAATTAATTTTTCCCAAGTAGAGTAATTTACTACTCCTGTTACCTTTAGCTTATTATTTTTTTGGAATTTCTTTATGGCTGTTTCCGTACTCTTTGTATATTTTCCATCAACAGTCACCTTATATCCTAAGCGATTCAATCGTTGCTGTAGATTCTTAACATCACTACCGTTCATTAGTGAACCATTTTTATACTTAATCTCTCGAAACGGACTCTTTCCTTGATAAGTTAAGAATTCTAAACCAAGATATTGAAAATGCATAGTATCTGCACAGATCTCAAAGTCGCCTCCCCAGAACCAACCATAACTTGCAAATATCTCAATCACTTCGTCTGGAATGCAATAAGGATTTGACTTGTCTCTTAAATCATTCCCTTTTCCAAGAAAATAGTCATTGTCATAGTCTCCAGGATTAATATCAATCGCAGCACCAAAGGAATGAATAGAGAGCAAAGTAGAATTGCTAAGTCCTACCCCTCCTACCTTACGGTAACTGTATCCAAGCAATGTCTTTACTGGAAACTTCATTGGTAATTCATAAATTTCCTTAAAGATACTAGAAACTCCGTCTGCTAATTTCTTATGAATTGTAAGTTTCATTGTTGAGGAATATTTCTTACCAGAAGAATTCATCTTCCACACAGGTACAGTTATTACTGTCATGTTTTTAGCTGCCTCCGTAGCAGAACGATAGCCTGCTGGGGCATCATATATAGTATACGCTTTGTAATCAGTATTCATAAGGAACTGATAACGAGCATTATTGCTTTCTGTTGGAATTTTCGCTTTGTATGCAATTGGGGTTGGGGTTGCTGTTGGAGTAGCTGTTGGCTTTGGTGTAGGCTCTGGCTTCTTCGTTGGTGTTGGAGTTGGGGTTGCTGTTGGAATCGGTGTCGGTGTGATTAAGATTTCTTCATCATAATATTCTTTTCCATTTACTAACTCTAGGATTCTACCTGATTCCTTTCCTATTTCCCTTCTCTCATCTACCTCCATTAAGATAGAAAGATAATAGTGACCATTTTCTCCTTCAGCTAAAACGATTTGTCCATTTCCAAGAACTTTGCAGTTTCTTGAAAATACAGTAATAAGTTTCATATTCTCAGGTACTGTCACACTCTTAGCATCAATCATACTCTGATTAACACAAGCTTTTCTTACGGTCTTATCCTTACTGTTTTGATATGTAATAAAAAGCTTATTCTCTGATAGAACTTCTTTCATAAAATCTTCATTCAGTAATTCATAAACTATGGAGTAAATATCGTATAACATCGTGTTTTGACTCTTTTTATAGTCACCATTTAAATTAGAGTAATTTGTATTTATTAATCCAATACTTCGTGCAACAGAATTCATCATTGCAATGAATGTAGTATCTTTACCAGTAATATGATCTACAATAGCTATTCTGGCATCTTCACTACCAGTGAAATAAAAACAAAGAAGCAAATCATAGAGAGAAATCTTATCTCCTTCTTCGAATCCGTAGATATTGTCTCCTTGTAACGATGCAGCACGTTTACTTATCGTTACGATTTCTGAAAGTGATCCCTCTCTTAGCGTTGTTAAAATAAACATTAAATCAGTAAATTCGCTAAAGTAAGAACGGCTTGATAAAAAGGAACCTCCTAATACAGTACTCGAAGTCATATCTAGTAACATTGCCTTGTTTTCTGTTGATATCGTTGCCTTCTTCGACATTTTTAAGTAGTCTATCTTCTCACCCAAAAATCCTTTTAACGTATCTTCATCTATATTACGTTCACCTTGTGTATTTGCATCGTCTTGTTCGGATTCTCCTTGCGAATCGATTGTTGTGCCATCCGTAGTCTTAGCAATTACTACACTTGGTGCTACGTTGCTCCCAAGAAGCGCTACAATTAATAAGAGACTTAACCCTTTGATGAATCCTAATCTTGTGTTTTGCGTGTCCTCTCTCTTAGTAATAACATCTCTTGTACATTTTTTCTTCATTGGATAATTACTTCCTTCCTATTCCGAGTAAACAGCATATTACTCGTCTTATTCTACTTGAGTCTAGGTTCAACCTATGTTAAAAATATGGCAGATTCCTAACGATTCTGTAACATATCAATTTTGTGTCGACATAGTGCTCTTCCTATCTTTCTATCTACATTAGTTAGGCAATCTGTCTTATCTTGAAACAGCGAAAGTATGGGCATTTGTCATACAATGACTTGTACCAAAATATACTATACTAGTATTAATAGTACCACAAATTTGACTATAGTGGGAGGTAACATCATGGGATTATTTAAAAGGGCAAAAAAGGAAGACTCTGTAAGTACAGCAAAAGAATCGAAAAAACTAGATACTGAGGAGAAAAAAGTAGATTTTTGGATTTGTCCAAAATGTGCAACTAGAAACGTAAATTCAAGCCGAAGTTGTAAGGACTGTGGTTATTATCGGTAGGGATACTATACAAATATTTTTTATCAATATACTTTTGCATTAGCACTTACATATCGAAAAACTATTTGTGGATTAAAAAATGCGCCTTAAGAATTCAAGACGCATTTTTTTTGTACATCATCTACCAATGACACTTATTTACTCATTTAATTAATATCTTTTACAATATATCATCCAATCACGTCTGATAGTCTATTCTATGACTGTAAGGGATTACCACACTGAATGCAGAAACTGTCT
>JAEWHR010000191.1 GCA_023387655.1 Bacillota bacterium | reverse complement strand
GATGCAGCTACACGTTCTCTTAAGTGGGTTCAAAATATTAGTAGGAAGCAGAATTGTGAAGCGATTTTAGCAACTCATGATCCGAGTATTAAGCCGCAGACCATAGAAATATAGGAGGATTATGTATGGAAATTTTAGAAGCAATTAAAAAGAGACATTCTGTACGTGCATATGATGACAGAAAAATAACAGGAGAAACAAAAGAGAAGTTACAGCAAATGATAGCAACATGCAATAAAGAAAGTGGCCTTCATATGCAATTAGTTTTAGACGAAGAGAAAGCTTTTGATGGGTTTATGGCACACTATGGTAAATTCTCTGGTGTAAAAAACTATATAGCAGTGGTTGGAACAAACAATTCTGAATTAGAAGAAAAATGTGGATATTATGGCGAAAAGGTTGTCTTATATGCACAACAACTTGGACTTAATACTTGTTGGGTTGCGCTTACTTTTAGTAAAATTAAAGACGCATTTATCGTAAGAAAAGGTGAAAAACTATGTCTTGTGATTGCCATTGGTTATGGAAAGAATCAAGGAGTGGAACGTAAGTCAAAGTCTTATGAAGATGTGTGTAAAGTAAATGGTGCTGCACCAGATTGGTTTAAAAAAGGTATTGAAGCCGCTTTACTTGCTCCAACTGCGATGAATCAACAAAAGTTTAAATTTATTTTAAATGAAAATAAAGTAAAAGCAAAAGCAGGAATAGGTTTTTATAGTAAAATAGATCTTGGGATAGCGAAGTACCATTTTGAAATTGGTGCCCAAAAAGAGAATTTTATATGGGAATAAACATTAGTTTACTACACTTTGGGCATACTTGTAACGAATGTTGCTGTTTGTATTGAGATTAATTAGGAAATCTCGCATTCCCCGTTTTAAAAGACTATCTTATAGTGTGTATACATTATAAGGCGGTCTTTTTTTATTTAACAACAAAGACATCTCTATTTTATAATTATATTCTTGATTATTTAAGTAGTTACAAGATATAATGGAAGTAAAAATATGGTATTGAAATTTGGTATGGAAGTGAATGAAAAGAAATCTTTTTTGCAGTACAATTTTATATCTATATTAGGATTGGAGTGAAGCATATTATGGCATTAAAATTAGATGACAAACTTGTGGTAGGGATATCATCACGAGCCTTATTTGACCTAGAGGAAGAAAACACAATATATGAAAAAGAAGGTTTGAAAGCTTACTCTGAATATCAGATTGCCCATGAAAAAGAAATACTAAGACCAGGGACAGCGTTTCCTTTAATTAAGGCTCTACACAAGTTAAATGCAGAAGGACGATATCTTACAGAAATAATAATTATGTCAAGAAACAGCGCCGATACAAGTTTACGCATTTTTAATTCCATTGAGCATTACGGACTGAATATAAGTAGAGCAGCTTTGGTCGGTGGAGCACAGATAGCCCCGTACTTAAATGCCTTTCGTACGGATTTATTTCTATCAGCGAATGAAGATGATGTGCAAGAAGCTATTAATGCAAATATAGCAGCGGGTATTATATGTTCACATTCTGATTTGCCGATTGATTCAAACGAAGAAATTGAGCAAATTAGAATAGCATTTGATGGTGATGCAGTGATTTTTTCTGACGAATCAGAACTGATTTATCAAGAACAAGGATTAAAAGCTTTTGCTGAGCACGAACATGATAATGCACAAAATCCTTTGTCAGAAGGTCCGTTTGCAAAACTCTTGAAGACGCTTTCCTTTGTGCAACAACAGTTTCCTAAGGAAACCGTCCCTATTCGAACAGCACTGGTAACTGCAAGAAATGCACCTGCACATGAAAGAGTAGTTCGAACACTAAGAGCGTGGAATGTAAGAATCGATGAAGCCTTTTTCCTTGGAGGCATTGAAAAGAGTGAAGTACTAAAAGCCTTTGGTGCTAATATCTTTTTTGATGATCAGACGGTACATACAGACCCAGCTTCTAAATTGGTGCCTGCTGCTAGAGTACCTTATAAAAAGTAGGGAATATATAGAGTGCATGTCGTGAAATAGAATATAAAAGGAAGCAAATATGGATAAGAAGACTAAAATAATCATTCTTAGAGGTAACTCGGGAAGTGGTAAAACTACAGTAGCAAGATCATTGCAGAAAAAAATTGGTCACGGTACATTACTAATATCACAAGACGTGATTCGAAGGGAAATACTTTATGTAAACGATGGGATTGAAACAAAAGCACTTCCATTGCTTATAGAACTTGTAAAGTATGGTAAGGAAAATTGTCATGTTGTGATTTTGGAAGGAATTTTAAAAGCGGAGTGGTATAGAGAACTATTTGAACAAATCAAAAAGGAATTTGGTCAAGAGATTTATGCTTACTACTACGAAATACCTTTTGAAGAGACGCTAAAACGCCATCAAACTAAGCCAAATTGCAATGAATTTGGAGAAGAAGAAATGAAACGTTGGTGGAATGAAAAAGATTATATTGGTATTATCCCAGAAAAAATAATAACTACTGAATCTCGTTTGGATATAACGGTGGATATGATTTTTCAGGATGTAGTGAATGAATTATTTTAAGATAATAGGAGAAATATTATTTGTAGCAAAGATTATAGAATAAGGGGTACCAGGGTATGGAAATGTCATATACAAATTGTCTTGAAACTTATATCAATCAATATATGGAACTTTGGGACTTTTTTGGAGTTATAAAAGTTATGAAAGCCGGTAATGTAATTTATGAAATGAATCATGGCTTTGCCTGTCTTGAGTTTGGGATAAAGAATACTATGGATACTCGCTTTTCACTCGCTTCTATGTCGAAGCAATTTACAGCATTTGCAATTATGATTTTGAATGATCAGAAATTGCTTGATATTGATAAACCTGCAAACTTGTTTTTACCGACTAATATTAAGATATCCGACAATATAACAGTTCATCATTTGCTTTCACATACATCAGGATTATATAACTTTTATAATTTTGAGAATGACTTTTTTGGTGATAAAAACAGATTAACATATTCACAAAAAGATTTTTTTAATAATTATATAAATAAACAACCAACGCAAGAGCCAGGTAGTGTTTTTAACTACAATAATTCAAATTATAATTTGCTAGCATGGATTATTGAAAATGTTTCAGGCATAACGTATGACCAATTTCTATCAAAGTACATTTTTGATCCTGTAAACATGGAAAATTCGTTTCTAGATGATAGTGATAGAGTAATTACCAACCGAGCATTTCATTATCTCAAAGATTATGACAACTATATTAAATGTCCTTATTCTAACGAAAAATATAGTATAGGGGCAGGGGCTATTGTTTCTAATTGTGATGATCTATATAAGTGGTATCTTTGTTTACGTGATAAGAAAATACTATCGAAAGAAACATATAGTAGATTTTTAACTGAAAATATAAATCATTATTGTTATGGGTTAGAACATAACCATGTTTACAGTACTGAAAGATATGCCCATGGTGGAGATAACCTAGGGATTTCTACATATATGCAAAATTTCTTTGATGAAGATCTTTGTATCATTATTTTATCTAACAATGAATCTATTAACCAGTATCGGCTAGGAAATGCAATTGCTGATATTTTACATAATGTAGCAGTAGAAATACCTTCAAAATTCGATGAATTTGTACTAAGCAAAGAAGAGATTGAAAAATACTGTGGCACCTTTTTAAAAGACAAAATTAAAATTGAGTCAATCAATGGTAAACTATACTTTACAAGGTTTAAAGATTCATTGCACATTGAGTTGTATCCCGTGGATCAAGATAAATTTGTAAGAAGGTATTTCAATCAACAAAATCCGTATATCGTTACTTATGATAAAAATGGACTACCACAATTTTTTGGATATACCCTGTATACAAAATTTGAATGACAAGATTAGTGACATATAACTTTAGGTATCCTCCATTTGATTTAGAAAAGGTTCTTATTGATTTTGTAAAAAAGGTTGCAAGCAAAACAAGAAAACTTTGGAAATAGCTTTGATTGGACACCTCATACTTACGCTGTTAATTGATTATGTTGATAACAGTATGAGTGCTATTCTAATTGTTTCTATGAACTTTAAAGCTTTTCAGGGACAAGTGCAAACCATCCATTTGTATGGATTTTGGCTAACCCGTTATATTTTATCGATGAACTTAGTTGAATAGTTTGAACGGCTCATTTTATATTGAAAAGCAAAGCAACCTATGGTAATCTGTGTATATGAAGTGATTGGAAGTTGACTTATATAGACTTTTTGAAATGGAAAAGAGGGTGATTTCGTGCAACTTATTACAAATGAAACAAGAAAGGCGATTTCTAAATTAAATCTCCCTGCTAGATTTCATAATAAACTACAACAAGATGTAGATTATTTACTAAGTAAGAATTTTTCTGATTTATTAGAAATAAGAGTATTTGGAAGTTGTGCCACTGGGCAGTATAAAGCATCTAGTG
>JAEWHR010000170.1 GCA_023387655.1 Bacillota bacterium | reverse complement strand
AGATTAAGTGATTCAAGTATAGAATGAAAACCGTTATTTCCAGTGATTAATAAAGAAAATGGATATTCTGAAAGATAAACATCAATTTTTTCACTCTCTCCAATATGTTTCATATGTAACTGGATATTTATTGGTTCATTATCAAAAAAACTTTTTTTATTAATGTCTATCCATGTCTGAAAATTATCATCCTTTGATAAATCCTCTTTTTGATTTAAATAAAGTTTATAACATATGACTATTATCAAAAAAAAGAGAATAACAATAAAAAACTTAAAAAATTTTTTCACTTATTTCTCCTCTCTATATATTTATAGGCAAACTTCACAAAAGTGCTTTATTTAGTAATTTGAATATATGTGCTCATTGTTATTAATCTCACTATAAGCTCGAATTTGTTAATCAATCTTATTGAAAATGACTGTCTGTTCTTTCATAGATATTTTTCCAACTTGATAACCGTAATCTGTTAATTCCTTTTTATACTTCAAAAAAGAATGGTCTATCGGTAGTCCTGCGATATTCTGTATTTCGTCAAATGTTAATTTGAAAGACTGGTCACCGTTCTTCTGCACGTATTCCCATAAAGGGTTATATTTGCTCATTCTTTTTCACTCCTTTTCAGATCTGATTTGTCTGTCTGCAAAATAAAATTATTAGTTTAATACTACTTATCCTATTACTTATCAATATTCTTTTTCAAAGTACTCTTACTTCATTAAATCTTATTTTACACAATTAAAAAATACTAACAATTAAATACCGGACTTACTTTTAGCTAATTACCTTCCACTTTTCTTCTTTTTCTATAAACACCAAAATTAATTACCATAATACTATTTTACGTTTTATTATAGATAATGATAATACAATCATTTCCAAGTATCAATTAGAATTTATGTATACTTACAATGATAGTAAAAAAACTACTAACTTCATATTAAAAATTAGTAGTTAAGCATTTCTTACTTTATGTTTCTTACTATTTGGAAAAAACAACGATACTTCATTGAATTAATTTTATTAAAATAATCTTCCATAATCCTATCTTTTTATCTATGAATTGTGCTAACTAAAAAGTACTGATATTGTAATGAATTTCATTTTAATCGCTTATTAACAGCTACTAAAAATGATTTCTTTATTGGTTTTTTGCATCATCATAAAAACCTCTATATTCTTTTGGTAAAAGTTCAGCAATTCTCATCATAATATAATTTAAACTCCTAGCTTCCCAATCTCCTTTTGTTTCGTCATCTCTTTTTTTAGGTAGATTAAAAACTTCACCTATCTTCATATTTACATCAGCATCATAAAATGTCTCTTTTCCCATATCTTTCTCGATAGGCATAAATTTTTCCGTTCCCCAAATACCAATTGGTACAATTGGAGCATTGGTAAGCTTAGCAAAGAGCAAAATTCCTTTTTTCCCTTCAAGCATTTTTGCTGTTCTACTCCGTGTCCCTTCGGGAAATATAAAAATGCTATTACCTTCTTTAACTGCATTAATTACTTTTTTAATCGCGTCTTTATCAGGTGAATTTGGCAATATTGATATTGATCTAACCGTTTTAAATCCTAAATTAGTCAAAGAATTAGATTCTAATTTTTTTCCAGCAACAAATATCATATTTTCTTTTTCAAGTACTTTATTTAATATTAATCCATCTGAATTGCTTAAATGATTGCACACAAACAAATAAGGTCTCTTTAATTCACAATTTAAATTTTCAAGTCCATTTACCTCTAACCTCACATGCTTTTTCATCTGTAAATTAACATAAAATCTAACAAACTTAGTTATTAAAAACTCCGGCAACAGATTAACAAATTTCAATAATAATTTATTCATTTATCTTACTAATCCCTTCATAAAATTATGCTTAAAGTATTCTTTCCAAAAATCCAAATTAGCTATCTACAGAATACAGTATTTTTTATAAAGTATCAATATATGCAATGTATTTCCTATGTAATTTTCTATTTTTCCGTACAGAAAAACTACCAACTAACTATTGAGATTGGTAGTTATGATCCATTATTTATATTAAGATATATTTATTTACATTCGAATTCTGCAAATCATCCTACTGATTTTGATTTTATTATGTTAATCAATAAACTAACAAGAAATGCTATACTGTAACTAAAAAGTAAATAAACGATTACTTGCTTCATACTGAAAGGTAAATAATTTTCATTCAAAAACCTTGGTAATACATATCCTCCGAATGTTAGTCCAATACTGACCCCTATAGCACTTTTTAAAGACTTTTTTATCATAATACTCCTCCAAGGTAAATAGCTCTATTCCTATTTATTTCCTATGCAAATTATAAAATTCTATTAATTCTTCTTTACGTTCTGATGATAATAGCGATTTCATTATTCCCTGAATAGCTCCTTCCAGTGCAAACAATCTATTGATACATGCAGATTTATCATCTCTATAATAAGAATACAACATATTTTCCCATATATCAATATAGGGATGTCAATGAATTAAATTTCTAGTTTAGCTTCTACAATTAATTATTTCATTATGGTATAGTATACCACCTTTTGAAAAATACTTATTAAGACCCAACTTAATATACCATGAAACAGAAAAATAGCTAGAAAGGAGTTCCTATGACCCAAAATCCTAATCATAGTTTTCAAAAAGATGAATTACCACATAGCCCTAGTAAAGGTGTGGTAACAGAGAAAGCTCAGAAAGATGCACAAAGTGAATCTACAACCAATACAACGAAAAACAAATCTTCAAAAACTCATAATAAAGAATACTAATCGAGTAAAAAAAGTGAGACAGTTTATTGCCTCACTTTTTTTACTGCATGTTCTGATGGATAAAATTCAAAATATCCAGACTTCACTAAATGAGTCATTATCCTACTTTCCAATTAAGACATCATTTCCAAGGATATGATTTACAAGCCAATCGCTTACAAAGCTAAGTAGCTCTAAGCATGTCTGCTTTTGATCTTCATCGATGGATACTAAATCAAATCCATCTATTTTCTCTAGGAATGCCTGATGTTCAATTTTATGAGAGAATAACCTCTTGTAATTGATGCTTACCATATATTCTTCTTCATCATTAAAGTGTTTCTTTGCATATTCTTTTAAGCCTTCAATTACTTCAACTATGTAATCATACTTATCCGGAATAAAATCATTATTCAATAATTCATATAGTTGATCAGCAAGTTCAAAAAGTTTTTGATGTTCTTCATCAATCATTGCAATTCCAGTCATATACTCTGGTTTCATTTCGTACATATTCACGTATCCTTTCTATGAACGTATTAATACTGCACGGCAAGGTGCACCATCTGCCCCACCAAGATTTAAAGGCGCAGCAAAAAGAAAATAATCCCCCTCAGGAACATTCGATAAATTGATTCCTTCCAATAATACTACCTCATTCGATAAAAGTTCAAGATGAACCTGCATTGGTGCATCCTCTGGACCTACTGTCTGTGATTCATTCCCTACTAACAGTACCCCAAAATGATTAAATTCCCTTGCTGCTTCATAAGATACTACTGTATTACCCTTTAATAGTATTCTTTCTTTCCCTCTTAACATAATTCGTTGTACATCCTCACTAGTAAGTACACCATCATGCTGCACTACGGTACACTCTCCAATCACTCGTGACAACTCAATTTGATCAACGGTTTTTCCACCTTCGATAAAATGATAAGGCGCATCTATATGCGTTCCATTATGTGCACACATATGAAATTCAGTTAGATTGCAAACATCTCCTCGTTTTGTCTCCATAGTTCTTTCATAACTAGGGGACACATCTCCCGGATATACAAGGCATGAGAATAATTCTTGTGAGATATCATAGATTTCCATTGATTCTTCCTCCTAATGAGCATGCATAATCTTCTTGTTCCTATTTACTATCGTATGAGTTAAATTACAAAAAAGGAACAAGTAAAGAATGTATCTTCGGATTCTAATTCTTTCTTGTCCCTCACTATTATACCATATTTTATTTTATTTTCCATACTAAGCTTATAAACTTACTATGATTATGTCTAGGTTATCTCTGTCCAATGAAAAGTAACTGAAATAACGGTTTGAGGTTGTTGATTTACTATATGGAAAACATAAGCTAGATTAGTTCCCGGTGTTAATACCATATTTTTTAACATAGGATCATCTACTGATTGATACGCATTCATTGTTGAAGATAAGAAACAATAATCTTTATGATAAGCCAAATTTTCATGTGAAAGTAGTTTGCAAAATGGTTCCTGAGGATAATTACTCAAATCCTTTGGTGCATAAAACTCGCTTGTAGTTGCATCCTCTGGAACTTCTACATTATGGAATGCTTCAATACTTAGTATCGCATCCGAATAATTATGATAAATTGTTTTCTCAATATATATTTTTGAATTAGAATCTTCTGGATTAGATATTATAATAGCTCCTGCACCTTCGCGTGAAAAGGATATCGTTTTTGAAGTCCCTATGTAATCATATTGGTATACCTGTTGATTATATGGCTCCTTTGCTTCCATTTCCTTCGTATCAAACTCTTCCATCCATTGCATCCTTAGCCCATCTTGGTTTACCCTATAAGACGCATTCCTATCATTTATATTATCCATATCATCACCTTTCCCACCAACGAAATCCCATACGAATGCAAGCATCTAACCCTTGATTAAGTATTCGAAATTGATATACCCATTCAGTTCCAGGAGTTAATATATATGGCTTCTCTACTTCTTCATAAACCGTCTGATATTTCGGTATAACATACTGATATAATAATAATCCATCTTTTAGAGATAGATCCCTACCAAATGTAATCTCACATAAACTAATTTGATTTTCAAATGCTAAAGGACTCTCAATTCGAATCTCATGAGTCAATAACTCTCCTTCCAGTTTCGCAAAGATAAAAGCTTCCATACCTACAATAGCATTGCTATAATTTATGTAACTAAGCTTATCCAATATCATGTCTTTCTTAGAATTACTTGGATTACAGATTCTTACTTCTCCAAGCCCATCTTTAGTAAAATTTAAATAATCCGTAGATGCGATAAAATACTGATTTATAGGCTTCTTGTCGTTTGAAGCATCCTGCGGATTATACACCTTACGTTGTTCTTCCCATTCCCTCATACTCCTACGGACCTCCGGCATCTACATCTCATCCCATACTTCACTATTTTATATTTTATGCGAATCAGATAATGAATATGATAATCTTTTATCCCTAGCAATTTAAAGCTATTTTCTCTATCAACATTACTTCATCACTCATTAAACAAACTCATGCATCATGTCATATTACTTTTCAGGTATTACTTTCCAGGCTTATCATATATTTTTTTACATTATTTGACATGTGAATTTTTTTATGTTATCATAATTTCAGGCTTGCATCTCTTCAATTGCATTATTCTCCTGAAATTATGGAGGATATCTATGGCTCAAAACAAAATCAAATTATTATTCTTATGTTTAATCTTAATTATCACATGTACAACTCCACTCGTTTCCAATCAAGCATCTGCTGCATCTTATGTCATCATTATGAACCAAGACATCTCTTTAGATATTGGTGAAGAATATCAACTACTTCCACTCTCCTTAACTCTTGATATTCCAAAATTTAAAAGTAGTAATTCAAAGGTTGCAACCGTCAATGCTTTCGGAAAAGTCATAGCAAAAAAACCTGGTAGAGCTACCATTACAGTAACTATGGGGAAAGAGCGTGCCACCTGCCAAATTACTGTAAAAGAGACAATTATAGCCCTAAACGCACAAAAAGTCTCCCTTGAAAATGGAGAGACTTATCAATTAAGTGCAACAACTTCCGACGGTTCTAATGTAACCTATAAAAGTAGTAAAAAATCAGTTGCTGTCATTGATGACAATGGATTAATAACTGCCATTAAACCAGGGACTTCAACAATTACAGTTAGTGCAAATGGAACCAAATCTCTTTGCACATTAACTGTAAAAAAACCTACTATAAAATTAGACCGTACTAGTATTAAATTATTTCGTGGACAAAACACTACTCTAACCGCATCTGTTTCCTCAAGCATTTCCCCAGTCTATAAAACAAATAAAAAGAGCGTGGCTATCGTTGATTCTAATGGCACAATTACAGCTATGAAAAATGGAACTGCAACTATCACCGCCACAGTGGATGGAGTATCTTCTACTTGTATTGTGACTGTAAAACAACCTGAGATTTCTTTAAGTCAGACCGAGATTTTTATGAATAAGGGAGATAGTAAAATGCTTTATGCTACAGTATCATCTGGAAATACACCAACCTTTACTACAAGTAACTCTAATGTTATAACAGTAGATAAATCAGGTAAGATTTATTCTCATAAAAAGGGTACTGCCTATGTGTATTGCCAAGAAGATGGTGTGAAAGTAAAGTGTAAAGTTGTTGTTACGGAAAAGTAAACCTCGAATTTAATAAAAATTCGAATAACTTTAAACTTATGGGAGAATAATGCTGCAAGCCTAAGCTCCATAATGATATTGTTTTCGATATTTCATTAAGAAAAAGTTAGGTTTGTATGTCTCCAATTTCCAAGGTATTAACCTTTCTTTTTTATAGCTAATCGTAATCCAAACAACACTCACATTCATGAACAGTTGAATCATTATCAAGAGAAAAAAACACACGAGTTTGCTCTAATTCAAACAATCTTTTCCTCTGATCCTTTGTTAATCGTATTCGATTATCTATGCTATTCACATCCTCTAGACTGCTTAATTGACCAGTTATTACAGTTGGAATCTGTTGCATTAATTCATTATCTATCCTTCCTGGCGTGGAATCAAACAAGTAATAACTTAATCCAACAAAGGATGCATACTCTATGTATTGTTCATAAAAATCTCTACGTTTATCTTGATTCTTGCTTTGCTTCCTTAATAATTCTGGAATACCATACCATGCAGTTAAGAAATGATAATCCTCCTGTAACATTTTCTTACTTTTTGAAGCATGGTATAGATTATGAACCAGTAAAGCTATATAAAATTCTCTTTCATATAGACTATAGATGGAGGTGAGATTTAGTATTGACTTCTGTTCTAATATAGTTTGAAAATCAACAGAATGATGCGTATTATAAATTACTGCTTTTTTTCCAATCATTAAAACCTCGACCTTTGTTCTTAACTCTAGCCTAACTTTTTCTCTCATGTTATCGTCTGTAATCTCAGTGTCTAACAATGATTTCACTTTTTCTATTAAATCACTTAATATTGGAAAGGTGTTTTTATTATTTGAGAAGGATTCATCTCCAAACCATGAATTTTGACTTGTTTCTATATCCCAGCCATAATCAATATAGCACTCATAACACCCTCTTTCGACGATACTTAATAACATATCTGAGAGTGGATTTATTGTTTGAAAGCATAATTTTAAAAAGTCAACTTGTGATTGAATTTGATCTCCTTCAGTAAATTGAAACATGTTTATAGGAAAAATTCCAGTATCCGTCTCGTAACCATAATAAACTGTAATATTCTTTAATTCTCTTACTCTTTGATTATCCATTTTTGTATTTACTATGCAATATGGGTACTCACTTTGCTCAAGGATAAGTGATAACATCGGTTCCATAATCTTTTTATAGGATCCCGTAAATATTATGTTCTTCGTCACTATATTCTTCCTTAATATAACCTTCTGAGAAATTAAGATTTTCCCGTTTCTAACATAATTACCAAGTAATATTGAATGTGTTTCCACATCAATACTTTCAACATTACTGTCAGTTATTCGATATTCTGAAGAAAAATTTTGCGTGGAGGTTGTATTTGGTAAGGATACCATAATTCCCAATTCTCTACTAGAAACTAAGTTTCCACCAAAAGCTAGGTCGCACGTTATAACTTGAGAAAATACAGATCTCGCATTTATCTCCTCACATGAAAAATTCTTACAGGTGCAGTCTTCCTGTTTGAAATACTTCAATAATTGAAATTCTTGAAACGCTTTTAATGCATGTTTATTTTGATTAATACATGTAAATTTGATTGGAATATTATTACCGCTACTTCCAGAATAAATAGATTTCGTAATTGACTCCAGTTTGTTTAGAATAGCTCTTTGATTTGTCTTAAGAATTGTAGTATAAAGATATAAGGAATTGCCTAATGCATAGTTTAATCTAGGATACAAGATCGTTTGTATGTAAGTCCTCCATTCTCTGGCACTCATATTCCCAAAAATGTCTCTAATCAAAATAGCTTCACTTCTCGTAGACGTATTGGTATTTGTACGAGCATTATTAATCGCACTTTGCTTTACATTGGTTTTAGCGGTTCCATCTAATTTGATTAAGTTTGAACTAGTTTCTTCTAATATATCACCATTTTCTTCAATTAATTCTGGTGCCACTTTATTTTTATCTAACAAAGGTATTCCTTTTTGAATTTGTCTGTTTCTTGAAAATGAGTCCGAATATGCTGCAAAATTAGTTAAACTATTAGCACAGGAGTTAGAATTACTATCAGTACATTGTTTTGTAATAATTTCTTCTGTTATAATAGATAACAAATTATCAATATC
>JAEWHR010000136.1 GCA_023387655.1 Bacillota bacterium | reverse complement strand
GCTACTCTATCGCTTATATATCTTATTACATTAAGGTCATGTGTAATAACCAAATATGTTAAACCCAAACTTTCCTGCAAATCAAGTAGTAGGTTTAATATTTGAGCTTGAACTGATATATCTAAAGCTGATGTAGGTTCATCTAGTATCATAACCTTCGGATTAAGAACCAACGCCCTTGCAATAGCAATACGTTGTAGTTGTCCTCCTGATAATTGATGTGGATAACTATTGAGATATCTTGAATCCATTTTCACAAGCTCTAATGATTCTATTGCTTTTTGCTTTGCAATTTTTTTTGGCATTCCATGCAATATCAAAGGTCGCATAATAGAATTCATAACTGTGTCTCGAGGATTTAGATTCGATGCAGGATCTTGAAAAACAACTGCAACTTCAGTACGTAATTTTTTCATTTCTTTGCTAGTAGCTTTTGAAAGATTTACTCCATTAAACACTACATGTCCATCGGTAGGTTTAGTAAGATTTAAAAGCACTCTTGCTAAAGTAGTTTTTCCACTTCCAGATTCTCCAACTAATCCAACAATTTCTCCTTTATTTATAGTAAGTGTAATATCATCCACAGCTTTTACATAAATCTTTTTATTTGATAACCCTTTATTAATTGAAAAGTATTTTTTTAGATTATTTAACTCAATTACCGCTTGACTCACTATTATTCACCACCCTTTTCTAAATGACAATTAAAAGAATGTGACTCTGTAACTATTCTTCTTTCAGGGTCTTTTGTTTTGCAAATATCCATTACAAATGGACATCTATTTTCAAATCTACAGCCTGGATTATTCTTTGTCAATCTTGGTACGCTACCATCTATGGTCTGCAAACGACCTTCAAATTTGGACTTTCTTGGTAACGCTTTCATAAGCAGTTTGGTATAAGGGTGTTTAGGATTGTCAAATATATCAAATACTGATCCTTGTTCTACTACTTCTCCTGCATACATAACTGCAACTTTATCAGCAACCTCTGCAACCAAGCCAAAATTATGAGTAATCAACATTACTGCAGTATTAAATTCATCTCTAATAGTTTTTATTATATTTAAAATTTGTGCTTCAATTGTAACATCAAGTGCTGTGGTAGGCTCATCTGCAATTAATAACTGTGGTGTTCTTGCTAGCATCATGGCAATCATTACACGCTGTCTCATACCTCCTGATAACTCATGAGGAAAACTTTGTGCACGCTTTTGTGCATCTGGCATTTTAACATCATTATATAAATTTATAACCCTATTCCAAGCTTCTTCTTTTGAAACATTATCAAGCATTATTCCTTCAGCTACTTGATATCCGGTAGTATACACAGGATTAAGAGAATCTAGAGGATTTTGAAAAATCATTCCTATTTGTTTTCCTCGAACTCTCTCAAGCTGACTATCCGAATATTTATTTATATCTTCACCATTAAAAAAGATATTTCCTTTAATTATTTCATTATGTTCAGGTAAAAGACGTAAAATAGAATGAGCAATAGTAGATTTCCCACATCCTGACTCTCCTACAATAGCAAATATTTCTCCTTTGTTTATAGAAAAAGAAACATTTTTAACAGCAGACAAATATCCTTCTTTAACCTTATAATCCACACATAATTTATTTAATTGTAATAATTCTTCACTCATACTCGTCTCCTTCTACTGTGATTTCATTCTTGGGTCAAGTAAATCACGAAGACCTTCACCCAAAATATTAAATCCAAAAACTGTGTAAACTAGTGCAAGTCCAGGAAAAATACAAAGCCATGGTCCACGGGATATAAAGTTTATTCCTTCAGAAACCATTAACCCCCAATCGGGTGACGGTGGCTGCGAACCTACTCCAAGAAAGCTAAGTGTAGTAGTAGACATAATTGTTCCTGGCAACTGCATTGAAATTGTTACGATTAATATGGGAACAATATTTGGCAAAATATATCTAAGCATTATGGATATAGGTTTTTCTCCAAAAGATATTCCTGTTTCTATAAATGCTTGATTCTTTATTGACATTGTTTTAGCACGAACCATTCTAGCATACGAAGCCCAGTTTACTATAGCAATTGCAATGATGGCATTAGTGAGCCCAGAACCAATGATAGTAACAACAGCAAGAGCCATAATCATTCCAGGAATACACCATGTCAAATCTGCGATAAAGGTTAAACATCTATCAGCAAATCCTCCAAAGTATCCGCAAATCAAACCGATAGTTACACCAAATACCAACTGAAGACCTGCACCTAACAAAGCAACCTTAAGAGTAATTCTACTTCCATAAATTATACGGCTTAACAAATCTCTACCCATATTGTCCGTTCCAAACAAATATTTGGCACAAGGAGAAACTAATATATCTTTAGGGTGTGCTTCATCAAAACTATATGGAGCAATTTGTTTGGCAAATATTGCAAGGATAATAATGCTAGATACCATTATAAATCCAAGCATAAAATTTTTATTTTTATAACAAGATTTTAAAAATTCTCTAAATGGACTATCATTCATTATTTGTCACCCCCGGTAACTGAAATTCTAATTCGGGGATCTAAAATACCCAGAACTATATCGCTAAGAATATTACAAATTATTGTCAGTACTGTTATTATTAATATACACGCTTGTACAACATTAAAATCCTGTTGAATAATCGAGGTTACCATCAAATTTCCCATCCCAGGTATTCCAAATATTTTTTCAATAATTATATATCCTGAAATCAACCATGGTAATGACATAAATACATTTACAGTTATTACAATTAAAGAGTTACGTAACACGTGTTTTGTTAATACTGTCTTATTATCTAGACCCTTTGCATAAGCTGTTGTAACAAACTTTTCTCTTAGAACATCTAAAGCTTCTGATTTAGTTAAACGTATTGTACTAGCCAAACCACCTATTACCCCTGTAGTTATAGGTAATACATAATTTTGCCAGGATTCATAACCACTAAGTGGAAACCATTTTAGCTTAACTGCAAAAACTAACATTAGTAATACAGCTAACCAAAACGATGGTATGGCTGTAAAAACCAAAGAAGTATTTACTGTTATACGATCAAACCAGCTGTCTTTTTTGTATGCACACATAAGTCCTAGAGGAATAGCTATAAATGTGCTTATCATCATAGTTGTAACTGTAAGCTTAAGACTGATAGGAATACTATTTTTAATCAATGACCAAACGTCTATTCTGTACTTATAAGAAATACCAAAATCACCATGTAAAAGTATTTTTGTTATCCAATCCGCATATTGTACCAATAAAGGTCTATCTAACCCATACTCGTGCCTCAAGCCTTCTAAATTTTCTACTTTTACTAATGGTCCTGCCATAAGAGTCACAGGATCACCTGGCATCAAATATAACATACTAAAAACCAAGAATGATACACAAAGAAGTAACAGCACTCCAAGTCCCAATCTTTTTATTATGTAGTTTCGCATGAAAATCTCCTTTCTCAATTTGCAAGTTAATTACTCTGTAAAATCGTTAAATTAAGTATTCAGCTATCACTCCTTTTACATAAGATATCGTTTTCAAACTCTATTTGAAACTATAAAATATAATACATTAAAAATAGAGTTGCAATATTTATACCAAAATTTTAGAAATAATTTCATCAAAATATAATTATTGACATAAAAGTTTCTTTGTTGTACTATTTGCTTGAATATTGAAACTTAAATGTTAGGAAGGTGACTATTATGTACGATACAAAAAAACTTGATTGTTATTTAGAAAAACTATTTCAAGAAAAGCAGTATCCTAGCCTCGCAGTATGTATAAGAGGACCTGAGGGAATTATTTTTGAAAAGGGTTACGGATATTGTGATATGGAAAAATCTAAACCTGTTGGTGGTAATACAGTCTATGGAATTGCATCTATGAGCAAGTCTATGACTACTCTTGCTTGTGCAATTCTTGAAACAGAAGGTAAATTAAGCTTTTCAGACCCAGTAATAAAGTATTTTCCCCAATTTTCTATTCCAGGAACTCCAAAAGAATGTGTAACATTACGTCATTTAGCAATGCACACAGCAGGAATCCCACCAATTCCTCCATTAGAATGGTCTATTGTAATGAATACTTCAGAAAGGGATTCAGAAGCTTCTCGTAAGCTTCGAGAAAGTTCCCCAAATAAAATGGATACAATTGAAGATATTATAGATTATATAGCTAACAGTGGAGCTTATGAACCATTAGGCGCTCCAGGTGAATGTATGAGTTATTCAAACGATGCCTATGCTATTCTATCTTATGTTGTTGATCAAGCTGCTGGAATAACTCTAGAGGAATTTCTTAACGAAAGAATCTTTAAGCCTCTTGGTATGACTCGTACTGTACTTGATTTAGATGGAAAAGAAGCTATGGCTTTGGCTAATGGTGACATTGCTGATTTATTTGATTTAGATGATGATGGAAATTTATATTCAGATCAAATTTGGTCTGTACTACCTCCTTACCGTGGATGTGCATGTGTTAAATCAACTGCTTTAGATATCACGAAATACTATCAAATGCTTTCACAACAAGGTAAATTTGAAGGAAAGCAAATAATAGATCCAAATGCAGTTGAAATACTTATAGGTCGCGAATTCCCAGAAACCCGTTTTCCTTTCTACTGTTTTGGTTTAAACAAACGTTTGTTTCATGGACAAGTTATATGCGAGCATTCAGGCGGACTTCATGGGGTTTCAACTAATGGTGGTTTAATTATGGGCGGTTATTCAATGGCAGTTTTATGTAATCATGGAGATGCATCTACAGAACCATTCCTATGGGCTTGTTATAACTTAATATTAGGACTACCACTTGATACATCTCACGCCTTTGCTATTCCTTCAGGTAAGAAGTTTAGTATGCCTGAGGCAGTGGTTTGTACATACATAAGCCATGAAGCAGTTCCAGCATATTGCATTGTGACAACTGACGAAGATTCAAATTTATATGCAAATTATTATGGCGAAGACTTAGTTTTACATTACTGTGAAGAAACCCTATTTAG
>JAEWHR010000004.1 GCA_023387655.1 Bacillota bacterium | reverse complement strand
TTTCTTTTATCTACCTTATTAAAGAATTCTCATATGACCTCTATAGATTAGTATACCCCATAAGGTAGGAATCTACAGCACGTGCTGCCTCTCTACCCTCCCAGATTGCCCAGACTACTAGTGACTGTCCACGATGCATATCACCTGCAACAAAGACATTTTTTACATTCGTTGCATATCCATCTGCTTCTGTTTTTACATTCATTCTCTCATTTAGTTCCACCCCAAAGGCATCTGCTACATAGTTCTCTGTTCCAAGGAATCCAGCTGCAATAAAAACAAGATCGGATTCAACTTCGTATTCACTTCCAACTACTTCTGCCATGATAAATCGCCCTGTCTTCTCATCCTTTTTACTCTCAAGTTTTACAAGCTTAAGCTTACTTAGCTTTCCTTCTTTATTTTTAACAAATTCTTTCACTGTAGTTTGATACACACGTGGATCATTTCCAAATACTTCGATGGCTTCTTCTTGACCATAATCCGTCTTTAATACCTTTGGCCATTCTGGCCATGGATTACTCTCACTACGCGTTACTGGAGGCTTTGACATCATCTCTAATTGTAAAACCGATTTTGCTCCTTGTCTAATCGCAGTACCAACACAATCATTTCCAGTATCGCCACCACCGATGACAACTACTTTTTTCCCTTTTGCCATCATCACTTTTTCTTCTGCTAAAGTACCATCTAACAACGCTTTCGTTACTGTACCAAGATAATCAACAGCAAAATAAATCCCTTCTGCATCACGTCCTGGTGCATTGATATCTCTTGGATTAGAAGCCCCACATGCCAAAATAATTGCATCGAACTCCTTTGATAAAGCTTGAGCCTTTTTCCCTTTCCCAATATCGGTATTAGTGATAAAGGTTACTCCTTCTTCCTCCATCCTATTGATTCTACGAAGAATAATATCTTTTTCAAGCTTCATATTGGGAATACCGTACATTAAAAGTCCTCCAATTCTATCATGTCGCTCAAATACGGTTACCAAATGGCCTCTGTGATTCAATTGATCCGCAGCAGAAAGACCAGATGGTCCAGATCCAATGATAGCTACTTTCTTTCCCGTGCGAACCTTAGGAGGTTTTGCCTTCATAAGCCCATTTTCATATCCAAATTCTATGATGCCGTATTCATTTTCTTTAATTGCGACTGGTTTCGTATTAATGTTACAAGTACAGGAAGCCTCACAAGGAGCAGGACATACACGAGAAGTAAATTCAGGGAAGTTATTTGTTTTTAATAAACGCCCCAGTGCCTGCTCCATATTTCCATGATATAAGGCATCATTCCATTCCGGTATTAGATTACGCAGTGGACAGCCAGAGGTCATTCCTCCTATCATCATTCCAGATTGGCAAAATGGCACACCACATTCCATGCATCTGGCACCCTGTTTTCTTCTCTCGTCCATAGATAACTGTATGTGAAACTCATTGAAGTTTTTAATTCGGTCCTTTGGTTTCACTAAACTACTTTCTTGTCTTTCATATTCTATAAATCCCGTTGGTTTCCCCATCGTATTATCCTCCTACATAACATTATTGGTGTGGTACTTCTATCACACTTTCTTTGCATTGGCAAAGAATGCTTCAATCTGCGCTTGTTCACTGCTTAGTCCCTTTTCTTCCATTTGAACAATCATTTGGAGCATTCTGCGATAATCGTGAGGAATGATTTTCTTAAACTTTGGTAGGTATTCTTTGAAGTTATCTAAAATCATCTTACCCTTTTGTGAATTTGTATATTTTACATGGTCGGCTATCATCTGTTTTAATTCAAGGACATCATATTTATCGCTTATTGGTTCTGAAGCTACCATATGTTTATTTAACTTTTTATACAGATTACTATCTTCATCCAGAACATAAGCAATCCCACCACTCATACCCGCAGCAAAATTTTTCCCAGTGCGTCCTAGGATTACTACTCTACCACCGGTCATATATTCACAACCATGGTCACCGACACCTTCTACTACAGCAATGGCTCCAGAGTTTCGAACACAGAATCGTTCTCCAGCAACGCCACTAATATATACCTTACCACTAGTCGCTCCATACAGTGCAACATTTCCGATAATAATATTGTCCTCTGCTTTAAATACACTACCCTTTGGTGGGTAAACAATTAGTTTACCACCAGATAAGCCCTTTCCGTAATAATCATTACTATCACCGGATAATTCTAAGGTCAAGCCACTTGGAATAAAAGCTCCAAAGCTCTGACCACCACTCCCATTGCAACGGATGACATACGTATCTTCTTCTAAGGAGTCACCACAAGTTCTCGTTATCTCGGAACCTAAGATGGTTCCAAAGGTACGATCAATATTGTTTACATTTACTTCTATTGTTTTTGGTTCCTTCCTTTCCATGAATGGCTTTAATTTCTTTAGTAATACCCGTTCATCCAAGGTCTTTTCCAAGTCAAAATTATATACATTTTTTGGATCAAATGCATAGTTCTTTGTTTTATCACAATAATCAGAATTAAGAATATTTGATAAATCAATTTTCAGTGCACGAGAATTATCCTTGAATTGTCTTGGCTTTAATAAATCGGTACGCCCAACTAACTCATTTACACTACGAATTCCAAGCTTCGCCATATACTCTCTTAATTCTTGTGCGATAAAACGCATAAAATTCTCAACATATTCAGGCTTACCTCTAAAATTCTTTCGTAGTTCAGGATTCTGTGTTGCTACGCCTACCGGACAAGTATCTAAATTACATACTCTCATCATTACACAGCCAAGTGTTACGAGTGGGGCTGTGGCAAAACCAAACTCTTCTGCTCCTAACAAAGCTGCAACTAATACATCACGCCCAGTCATTAACTTACCATCCGTTTCAATTACAACCCGGGTACGAAGACCATTTGCAATTAAGTTCTGATGTGTCTCCGCAAGACCAAGCTCCCATGGTAATCCTGCGTTATAGATAGAGTTTCTAGGCGCTGCTCCAGTTCCTCCATCAAACCCTGAAATTAAGATAACTCCTGCACCTGCTTTTGCGACACCAGCAGCAACCGTCCCAACTCCAGCTTCCGACACAAGCTTTACAGATATCCTAGCATCTTTGTTAGAATTCTTAAGATCATAGATTAACTGTGCTAAATCCTCAATAGAATAAATATCATGATGAGGAGGCGGTGAAATTAACCCTACCCCCGGAGTGGAATGTCTTGTTTTTGCGATCCAAGGATATACCTTCTCTGCTGGAAGCTGACCACCCTCTCCTGGTTTTGCACCTTGTGCCATCTTTATCTGTATTTCTTTCGCACTTACCAAATAACGTGAAGTAACACCAAATCTTCCAGATGCTACTTGTTTAATTGCAGAACAACGATTAATACCATCTTTTCCAAGTGTTAAGCGATCTAAGCTTTCTCCACCTTCCCCGCTATTTGATTTTCCACCCAAACGGTTCATAGCAATCCCAAGTGTTTCATGAGCTTCCTGAGATATCGAGCCATAAGACATCGCACCTGTTTTGAAACGTTTTACAATTGCTTCTACACTCTCAATCTCTTCGATCGGTATTCCAGATTCCGGGTAATGAAAGTCTAATAATCCACGGAGATTGATCCCCGTCTCTTCCTCTGTAATTGCCTTTGTATACTCCTTAAAAACTTCATAATCTCCAGTTCTTGTGGAGTGCTGTAGTAAATGTATTGTCAATGGATTATAGAGGTGTTCCTCTTTGTTACTTCGGTATTTATGACTACCAGAGCTTTCTAAGGATAAATCAACAGAAAGTCCAAGTGGGTCAAATGCCCTCGTATGTAGTCCATCCACCTGATGTTCAATATCTTTAAGGGTTATTCCTCCAATCCGACTTACAGTATCCGGGAAGTATTTTTCTATAATATCCTCTCCAACACCGATTGCTTCAAATATTTTGGAACCTTGGTAGGACTGAATTGTTGATATTCCCATCTTAGAGGCAATCTTAACAATTCCGTGTAAGATAGCACTATTATAATCATCCACAGCTGCATAATAATCTTTATCTAGCATATGTTCATCAATCATTTGCTGTATACTTAATTGAGCTAGATAAGGATTGACTGCGCAAGCACCATATCCAAGTAAGGTAGCAAAATGATGTACTTCTCTTGGCTCTGCACTTTCTAAAATCATAGCAACTGAAGTTCTTTTCTTCGTCTTTACCAGATGCTGCTGCATCGCTGCTACGGCTAATAAAGAAGGTATAGCCACGTGATTTTCATCTACCCCACGGTCAGATAAGATAAGTACATTCGCACCATCCTTATATGCACGATCTGCGTCTAGAAATAAATGATCAATTGCTTTTTCCAAAGAAGTGTTTTTATAATAAATAATAGGAAGTACCGTAACCTTAAATCCATCCACCTTCATATTCTTTATTTTTAGCAAGTCGGTGTTTGTTAGAATTGGATTATTAATCTTTAATACTTTACAATTTTCAGGCTTCTCCTCTAAAAGATTTCCATCTTCTCCGATATAAACACTCGTACAAGTAACAATTTCTTCTCTGATTGCATCAATTGGTGGGTTTGTTACCTGAGCAAAAAGCTGTCTAAAATAATGAAAAAGCGGTGGATTTTGATTGCTTAATACAGGAAGCGCACTGTCCGAGCCCATAGCGGATACTGGCTCAAAACCTGTTGCAGCCATTGGTAAGATTGAAGTTTTAAAATCCTCATAGGTATATCCAAAAGCTTTTTGAAGTCTTGCTCTTTCTTCTATTGAATACTCCTCAATTCTTTGGTTTGGTATATGAAGTTCTTTTAAGCTAACTAAATTATTGTTAAGCCATTCTCCATATGGTTGACGAGTTGCGTAAAAATTCTTTACGTCCTCATCATCAATTAAGCACCCTTTTACGGTATCTACTAATAACATCTTTCCTGGACGAAGACGCTCTTTTTTTCTAATTTTCTCTGGTGGAAAATCAAGAACTCCAACTTCAGAGGATAAGATTAATTGATCATCCTCTGTGATATAATAACGTGATGGACGTAATCCATTTCGATCAAGTACTGCACCCATGATATCACCGTCACTAAAAAGAATCGAGGCAGGACCATCCCAAGGCTCCATCATTGTTGCATAATATTGATAGAAATCACGTTTCTCTTGACTTATACTCGCATCATTCGCCCATGGTTCTGGAATCGTTATCATCATAGCAAGGGGTAACTCCATACCACTCATCACAAGAAATTCTAATGTATTATCAAGCATTGCGGAGTCAGAACCTTCCGTATTTACTACTGGAAGTACCTTATGAAATTCACCATGTAGAAATTTTGATTCCATCGTTTCTTCCCTTGCTAACATCTTATCTGCATTTCCTCGGATGGTATTAATCTCGCCATTATGTACAATAAAGCGGTTCGGATGTGCTCTTTGCCAACTTGGATTTGTATTTGTACTAAATCTGGAGTGTACAACAGCAATAGCCGATTCATATTCCTTCGACTGTAAGTCACCAAAAAAGGAACGTAACTGTTTAACTAAAAACATTCCTTTATATACAATCGTTCGACTTGAAAGCGATACAACATATGTATTATCGTTACTTTGTTCAAATATACGTCTTACAATATAAAGTTTACGATCGAAATCCAAACCTTGTTTCACATTCTTTGGTCGTTCCACAAATCCTTGCATGATACAAGGCATACAAGAAAGTGCTTGGTGTCCTAACGTTTCTGGATGAATCGGTACCATCCTCCATCCTAAAAACCTAAGACCTTCCTTTTCAACAATAATCTCAAACATCTTTTTTGCTTGATTTCTCTTTAATTCATCCTGTGGAAAAAAGAACATTCCAATACCGTAGTCTCTCTCGCCACCTAGTTCAATCCCTAACTGTACGGTTTCTTTCTCAAAAAAGTTATGTGAAATTTGCAGTAAGATTCCAACGCCATCCCCGGTCTTACCTTCTGCATCTTTCCCTGCTCTATGCTCCAGGTTTTCAACGATTTTTAGAGCTCTGGCAACCGTACTATGTGTCTTTTTGCCTTTAATATCCACAATCGCACCAATGCCACAGTTATCGTGTTCAAATCTAGGATCATAAAGTCCTTGCTTTTTCCGCTTTGTCTCTTCCATCCTAACCATCCTATCCATCCTAATCCCTCTTTTCTTTATAGCCTTGTGCGCAGATACAAACTTACAATGTGAAAGATTTATTTTCACACTTACATCTCAGAAATAAAAGAAGGCGCTCTCATTGCTCATGTTTGCAATAAGAACGCCTTTGTTCGTAAAAGGATAATATCACAGGTTTTCTCATTACGCAATACCTTTTTTGATTGATTTCCAAAATTTTGTACAGATAATTCATTCTTAACGTCTTCTTATCGGTCTTATATAATCTCCGCTTTTATCCGATATAACTAATACCAATAAGTAGGGTCCACAAGCTATTTTTTTGTATAAAAGATGGCTCCCTTAGTTGATTTTCTAAATAGATGAAATAGTGCAAAGGAGTAGACACATGGACTATCAATCAATTATATCATCGAATTTCCTCGGAGTAAGTCAATCTACTACTCTAACTGCTACCAAAACTCCAAGTGAAGAGATAGAAGGTAACACCACTGTAACCACAACCACGGAGCCTTATCCTTCTACAACCCCTTCCCAAATGAGCTCCTATGACTCGAATTATACAATAGAGAAAGCTCTTACGGAGGCTGGACTCCCTAAAACAGAACGTAATCTTCATATTGTACGAGAATTACTTCGCCAAGAATTATCCATAAATAAAAATAGCATTCAAGACATACTAAAATTATCTGCAACCTTTCGTGATGCCTCCATTGAAACCTTAATTCTTATGAAGAAATTAGAGTTGCCAATCACACAGCAGACAATCAATCAAATGGAATCCTTTCAAAATAACAATCATTCCATTCTTTCACAGTCTCAGAATATGATTGATTCCCTCCTTAGTCTAATGTCAGAAGAATCTGCTATCTCGCAGGGATTTCATCATGAGTTATTATCTCTTTTCTTAAATGATAAGGTAGAACATTTTATTCCGAATCAAACTCTTTTATCCACTCATTTTTCAAAAGAAGAGATGCAACAACTAACCCATACTTTATCCTCCATGAACATTCCAGAACAGGTGGTAAAACTTCTAACGGATTCTTCTATCACAGTTTCTGAGTTTCATAAATTAATAACTCAAATAGATATGGAAATGAATCTTAACATTATTGACACGCCGGAATTAAGTGGTTTTTTATCTAAGATAACGAAAGGAAGTACCAATCTTACTTTAATAAATGATGTATTATCAAATAAGGAGCAAGAGAATCTCTTTCAACTGCTTTCTACTATTTTGCCAAAAGATACAATTGCTTCTTATCAACTTAGCAGTGA
>JAEWHR010000249.1 GCA_023387655.1 Bacillota bacterium | reverse complement strand
TTTTATTCAGGGTGTGGTAATATGTACATCTTTTCAATCATAATTCGTCATTCAAAATAAGTGTATTTTTGACAGCTAAAAAAGAGATGGCATAAAAAGAGCAATAAAAAATAGTAAATTAATAGAGAGTAATAAAGAGTAAATAAAGAAAGATGAATAAAAAGAAAAGGTGAATAAAAAGAAAGCATCAAAAATGTTGAAATTAAAAAAGGCTGCAAGAGTACTTGAAAGAGAGCAAAAGTACATAAAAGGGTGCAAAATTACATGAAAGAGGCAAGAGTACATGAAAGGGTGCAAGATAACATGAAAGAGGCAAGAGTACATGATAGGTGCAAAATCACATGAAAGAGAGCAAGAGTACATGAAAGGGTGCAAAATTATATAAAAGAAAGCAAGAGTACATGATGGGATGCAAAATTACATGAAAGAGGGCAAGATTACATAAAAGAATGCAAAAAAAGAACTTAAATAAAGACTACAAATATAAAGACTGCAAATAAAAAGACTGGTCAAATGATATAATTTAGGAGGAGTTAACTATAACGGCTTCCTTATTATTTCATTTAACCAGCTGATTTTTTTATGACTTAAAACTTATAGAAATGTTTTAAGATTTAACACTTTGTATCATAACCATAAAATTTTAAGTTAATAAATTTATTATTTTGATTTCTAATATTTAACCTCATTCCATTTGTTAACATAGAGATTTTCCATATCCTCACCAAGATATTTAAATGATTTGCAACGTTCAAGTACAGAAGCATCTGGGAATGCTACTTGGCTGTTCTTAATATCTTCGTCTTCAATCAACTCTCTAGCAGCTTTGTTTGGTGTAGAATAGGTAATGTATTCGAAGTTTTTTAATGCGATGTCAGGACGGCACATAAAGTTAATCCATGCTTCCGCATTTTCTTTATTCTTGCTGTTTTTAGGAATAACCCAGCCATCAATCCATACATTAGAGCCTTCTTTTGGAACAACGTACTCAAGGTTTTCGTTTTCACGCTGAGTGTAGATCGCTTCACCAGAGTAGATAACACCGAGGGCAGCCTCTTCACCAATCATCTTATCACGAACCTGATCTACCACGTATGCTTGAACTAACGGATACTGTTCTTTTAATAAATCTCTAGCAGCATTTAATTCTTCTTCATTGGTTGTATTTTGATCATATCCAAGGTAAGTTAACGCTACCATGAAGGCGTCACGAACGCTATCAATCATTAAGATATCGTTCTTATATTTTTCATCAAATAAAGCACCCCAGCTATCGATAGGTTCGTCTACCATTGTTTTATTGTAAAGAATACCAACAGTACCCCAACAATAAGGAACACTGAATTTATTACCTGGATCGAAGTTTTCTGCTGTTTTTAAATAAGTCTCATCGATATTTGTAATGTTTGGAATGTTATCATAATTTATTTCTGCAAGTAAGTCTTCCTGAATCATTTTCTCAATCATATAATCAGAAGGACAAACAACATCATAGTTTACTGCACCAGTTTTAATGATAGGGTACATGTCTTCATTTAGTTCGAACTCATTATAAATAACTTTAATACCAGTTTCTTCTTCGAACATGTCAATGACTTCTCGGTCAATATACTCACCCCAGTTATAAACATAAACTTCGCCGGAACCTTTATTAGAGTTACCATTGCTTCCAGTGTTTTCTTGACCATTTCCCTGATTAGAATTATTTCCTTTATCTTCCTTGGAGCCACATGCGGAGAATACCAGTGCGCAAACAAGAAGGAGGGCTACAAAAAGTTTAGATTTTTTCATGTAAATTACCTCGTTCTTTCAGTTTTAGAGTTTTTTTGCAGGTGCTAGAGCGATTGCATTTTTTTTCTTCTCGATACTATCATTTCTACGGTTAATTAAAATAAGTAGAATTAAAACAGATAGGAAGAGGAGAGTAGAGAGCGCATACATCTCAGGTTTAATACCTTTTCTTGTTTCAGCATAAATCTTTGTAGAAAGAGTATTAACAGCAGCACCTCTTGTAAAGTGTGTAATAATAAAATCATCCAGTGACATAGTAAAAGCTAATAAAAACCCGGAAAAGACACCTGGTAAAATATCTGGTAGTACAACCGTGAAAAAGGCTCTAATAGGAGATGCTCCAAGGTCTAGTGCGGCTTCATAAGTGTTTCTATTGGTTTGTTTTAGTTTGGGCATTACGCTTAAGATAACATACGGGATGTTAAAAGTAATATGCGCAATTAAAACGCTTTTAAACCCAAGAGTAAAATTAACAGCTACAAAAAGTAGCATTAAAGAGATACCAGTTACTATGTCAGCATTTAACATTGGTATATTTGTGATACCCATCATAATAGTTTTGGGTACCTTACGCATATGATTGATCCCAATAGAGGCTGCAGTACCAATGATTGTTGCAATCAGAGCAGATAAAAATGCGATGATTAATGTGGTATATAGAGCACTCATGATCTCTTCATTTTGAAATAACGATTTGTACCAATCGAAGGTAAATCCACCCCATTTGCTACGGGATTTTGACTTATTAAAAGATAAGACAATGAGTACCAAGATTGGTGCATATAGGAAGATCATAACGAGGGCAACATAGATTCTTTGACTTATTTTTTTTACCATACATTAGTACCCTCCGTTTCTTTGTCATATTTTGCAAGAACAGCCATACTAATTAGAATGAATACCATCAAAACTAAGGAAAGACCAGAACCAGCATGCCAGTTTCCGACTTTTTGGAATTGCTGTTCAATGACATTACCAATTAGAACAATCTTACTTCCCCCAAGGATATTCGAGATAACAAAAGTAGTAAGAGAAGGTACGAATACCATTGTTATACCACTGATGACACCTGGAATACTGAGTGGGAAGATGATCTTTCGAAAGGTAATGAAGTTGTTTGCACCAAGGTCACGGGCTGCATTAATTACGTTGTCATCCACCTTTGCAAGGGTATTATAAATAGGTAGTATCATAAATGGTAGGAAGTTATACACCATACCAAGCACAATTGCAGTTGGGGTATTTATGATATTAATGGTTGGCATATTTAAAGCTTTTAATATTGTATTGATAATACCGTTATTTTCTAAGATGTTCTGCCATGCAATGGTACGAAGTAAGAAGTTCATCCACATTGGAAGAATCATAACTAACACAACAAAGCTATTACTTTTTAACTTCATACTTTTTAATATTAAGGCTAGTGGATATGCAAGCAGTAAGCATACGAGGGTACTAATTAAGGATAGTTTTAAACTTAATAATAAAGCTCTTTGATTAATCGGATCTGCGATTAATTTCAAATTCTCCAACGTAAAGCCATTGCTTGTCTTTGTAGTTAAACCATAGTAAACAACCATAATCAGTGGAATGATGATAAAGGCTCCCATCCAAAGTACATAGGGAAAGGATAGGAGTGATTTCCCACTGAAGCGGTGTGATTTTTTCACCAGTGTAACAGTAGCCTCTTCTGCGGTTACTTTACTTTCCTCTAGATTATTCATTGACACCTACCGCCTCCTCATCTTCGGATTCTGGCTTGTTCATAATTTGAATGTCATATGGATCTACTTTAATACCTACTTCAGCACCAACCGGTGAAAGGTCAGTAGAATGTACAAGCCATTCAAATCCATTAGCCATAACTGTCATCTCATAATGAACACCCTTAAAGATCAAGGAAGTGACACGTCCTTTGATAATTCCATCTTCTGGAGCTACCAAATCGATATCTTCTGGACGAATTACAACATCGACTGGTTGAATTTTACCAAAGCCCTCATCCACACAAGGGAAATTAGCTCCAAGAATATTTACTAAACGATCTTGTACCATAGTTGCGTTAATGATGTTGCTTTCTCCAATAAAGTCTGCAACAAAGGCATTCTTTGGCTCATTATAAATCTTCTCTGGACTACCGATCTGTTGAATATAGCCTTGATTCATAACCATAATTGTATCAGACATAGTTAATGCTTCTTCCTGGTCGTGAGTAACATATACGAATGTGATACCAAGTTCATTTTTTAAACGAATTAACTCATATTGCATGTCTTGACGAAGTTTTAAGTCAAGAGCACCAAGCGGTTCATCTAAAAGAAGAACCTTAGGCTCATTCACGATAGCGCGGGCAATAGCGATACGTTGTTGCTGTCCACCGCTTAAAGAATCTGGCATACGATTTTCAAAACCATCTAAGTTTACTAATTTTAGAGCATAAGAAATCTTATCTTTAATATACTGTTTGCTCTTTTTCTTAATTTTAAGACCAAAGGCTATGTTTTCTGCAATCGTCATATGAGTAAACAATGCGTATTTTTGAAATACAGTGTTTAATTGACGTTCATTGGGTGGAAGCTTTGTAATATCTTTTCCATCAAAAATAACACGACCTTGATCAGGTTGTTCAAAACCACCAATAATACGAAGGGTAGTAGTTTTACCACATCCAGAAGGACCTAGGAGAGTTAAAAACTCATTTTCACGGATGTAAAGATTTAAATCGTCAATTACGACGTTATTTCCATATCGTTTTGTTATATTTATAAGGTCGATTAATTTATTATCTATCATATTTCTCCTCATTTCTGCGCTGCTTTTTGCGCATCCCAAGTTTGTGCGCGCAGCGCAGTTACAAACTTGCAGAGTGAAAGATTTATCTTTCGCTCTTATTCCCTAGAAGCTTGGCGGGGTGGATACCCAAAGAAGCGTAGCGCCGGTCTTACCGGTAGCTGCTATATAGTGATTTTTGTTTGGAGTAAAGTAAAAGGATTCCCCTTTCTTTGCTCGATGTGTTTTGTTTCCAATATGAATTGTAATCGAACCACTAAGTACATATCCAAATTCTTCCCCTTCATGTGGGTTATCTGGATAGGTGGAACCGCCTGGTTCTAATGTTAATAAAATAGGTTCCATCATATTTTTTTGAGCATTTGGAATAATCCATTCTATCTTATTATTCAGCTCATTATCTACCTTTTCAAAATAATCTCCACGTTTAAAAACAACTTGTTCCGAAGTTGTATCAGTAAAGAACGCTTCAAGGTTTGTACCCAGACATTGCAAAATATCGACTAAAGTGGCGATAGAAGGAGAAGTGATGTCACGTTCTAATTGAGAGATAAATCCTTTTGAGAGCTCTGCACGATCTGCAAGCTCCTCTTGGGTTAAACTTTTTTGTACACGTAGTTCTTTAATTTTAGCACCTATCTTCATGGTGTTCACCAAACCTTTCTTTGTGCCTTATGACAAAAAGCACCATTTATTCTGTGCTTTTTCGTGGGTTACATGTATCATCTTTCGTTGTGAACGGATAAGCTGTTTATGTACTCTTATCCAATTATGTTTTTATGAATTCCAGTATTAGGAAGTTGAAACTTTATTAAACCATAAGTTTAGCATTTCTAAACTCGACTTCTATTATTATACACAGATATCATTGTATGTCAATATAAAATCTTTCTATTACTAAACTTTTTATGTCATTTTACTAAACTTATAAAAAGTTGGAAATACAATCGGTTCATGAGTGATTAAAGGCAGGCCCCAAGAAGGACAAAGCGATTTAAAAAAAGATTTAAAAGAGTGAATATTACAAACAAAAGAAGACTCGATTCGTAAAATTTGATATATATCGCGCCGAACCATTTGGGTGAGAGCGCCTCTCTCCGAGAGTTCTTATTAATAGGAAATTAAATGGCAATTTTCTATTAATAAAAAAAGTCTTTGTATTTTTGCTGTTTAGCAATAATACAAAGACTCTCTAATATTAATGTTATTCACTCAATTCTTCCCATTGTTCCAAAAGTACTTCTAATCTTTCTTCCAATTCCTTCTTTTCTTTATGAACCTCAATTAGCTTTGATGGGTTTGTATAGATTGAAGAGTCAGCAAGTAATTCTTCTAGTTCTTCATTTCTTGTTTCCAAATGAGTGATTTCATCTTCGACCTTCTTTAAGTCATTCTGACGTTTTCTAAGTCTGGCTTGTTCTTCTTTTTGTTGTTGCCAATCAAGCTTATTCTCAGAAACTGGTTCTTGTGGAAAAGATGCAGTCTGCATCTCTTTACTGGTAGAATCCAGATGCTTATCAATACGAAGTCCGCTTAAAACATTACTATTACCTTCTGTTGTAGATAGGGTATTGCTAGTATTTCCAAAAGCTCTCCATTCCATCTCTGGTTTTTTCTCAAGATAATAATCGTAATTTCCAAGATAATTTAAGAACGTCTGATTAGTTAAATCAAGAATTCTTGTTGCAGTACGATTAATAAAGTAACGATCATGGGATACATAGAGTACTGTACCGGTATAATTGTTAATTGCATTCTCGAGTATTTCTTTTGATGTAATGTCAAGATGGTTGGTAGGCTCGTCCATGATTAAGAAGTTCGCATCGGATAGCATAAGCTTTGCTAAAGATACACGTCCACGTTCACCACCGCTGATATCTTTGATTAATTTAAACACATCATCGTCAGTGAATAAAAAAGCGGCAAGAATATTACGCACTTTTGTGTTATCCATAGAAGGATACGTATCTTGTATCTCATCAAAAATAGTTTTATTCATATCAAGAACGTTGTGTTCCTGATCATAGTATCCAACATGAACCTTTGCTCCAAGTTTTACTTCTCCACCGTCTGCACTCACAATTTGATTGATTATTTTTAATATTGTTGTTTTACCAGTTCCATTGTTACCGATGATCGCAACTTTTTCACCACGTTTTACTTCAAAATTCAACTGGTTAAAGAGTGTTAAGGAACCATAGGATTTTCTTAAATTGGTAACAGTTAACACATCATTTCCACTCATAATATTAGGTTCAAGGGCGATATGCATTTTATCATTTATGGCAACTGGCTTGTCTAGACGCTCAATTTTATCCAGCATCTTCTCGCGACTTTCTGCACGTTTTATCGATTTCTCGCGGTTGAAAGAACGAAGTTTTGCTATGACCTCTTCTTGATGCTTAATTTCTCGTTGTTGATTTAAGTAATGACGGATCATAGTATCACGAAGCTGCTCTTTTTTCATTGCATAAGCAGAATAGTTTCCTTCAAATACGGTTGCTTTCGTATTTTCCAATTCAACAACTTTAGAAACAACTTTATTAAGGAAGTAACGGTCGTGAGCGATGATGACAACGGCTCCAGAATAATTGACTAAGAAGGTTTCTAACCAAGCAATTGATTCCATATCAAGGTGGTTGGTAGGCTCATCTAAGAAGATGATATCTGGTGTGCTAAGGAGAAGTTTACCAAGAGCCACACGGGTTTTTTGACCACCAGATAGAGTGGATACCTTTTTATTAAAGTCTTCCTCTGTAAATCCAAGGCCTTTTAGAACGCCAATTACCTCACTTTGGTAGGCATATCCATTCTTTAACTCAAAATCATGAGTAAGTCTAGAATAGGAAGCAAGCATTCTCTCTAGCTCTGCTCCGCTAGCAGATTTCATATCTATTTCAAGGCGGCGAATGGTTTCTTCCATTTTAATAATATCAGCTTTCATTGCTAAAACTTCTTCATAGATAGTACCATTTGTGGATAGATCTTGATGTTGGGCAAGATATCCGACAGTTGCACCTTTTGCAAAGATTACCTCTCCTTCATCCGCGGTTAATTCTCCCATGATGATTTTTATTAAGGTAGATTTTCCAGCGCCATTAATCCCTACGATGGCAACTTTCTCACGCTCATTTACATGGAAAGCGACTTTGTCAAGTATTGTAGTCGTTCCAAAGCTTTTACTAATATTTTTGCATGCTAGTATCATGATGTTTCCTCACGTTTCTGAAAGGAAGCTGTATAGAGCTTCTCTAATAATAAACTAATGAATAAAAAAGCAAAATGAAGTTTATTTTATTTCATTTTGCAGAATAGATAACTTCTTAATACTTGCGAATTCCATGAATAAGAGAGAAACGCAAGTGCATATTAATTGTAGAATTATTCTAACATACGTAGTATCCTTCGTCAAATCATTGACAGGTTATTCACAATTTACTATAATATTTATAATAAAAACACATCCTATCTGTGTATAATTTGTTGTAATACCAGGGTTACAATCTTCTAGCTACGGGGCATAAAAGTAAAAGAATAGGACAACCTGGAAGGAGAAAGAAGGAGGGTTAGCATGTACGAAAAGACAATTTCATCAGCAGTAATCAAGCGTCTTCCAAGATACTATCGTTATCTTGGAGAATTATTAGAGAATGATGTTGTTCGTATTTCATCAAAAGAACTAAGCGAGAAGATGAATGTAACAGCATCACAGATCCGTCAGGATTTAAACAACTTTGGCGGTTTTGGTCAACAAGGATATGGTTATAATGTAGAGTATCTATATACTGAGATCGGTAAAATACTTGGGCTTGATAAGAAATATAATGTTATCATTATAGGAGCGGGTAATTTAGGGCAGGCTCTCGCAAATTATACAGATTTTGAGAGAAGAGGATTTTATATCCGCGGAATCTTTGATGTTAATCCAAGATTAATAGGAATGTCCATTCGTGGGATTGAAATACGTTTAATTGATGAATTAGAAGAATTTATGAAAACAAATACAGTTAATATAGCAGCACTTACGATACCAAAAGCAAAAGCACCACAGGTGGCAGCAGAATTAGTACGTCTTGGTGTTCATGCAATATGGAACTTTGCACCAACAGATTTAAATTTACCAAAAGATGTTATGGTTGAAAATGTTCACTTGGCGGAAAGCCTTATGAGACTGTCGTATAATTTAAAAGCGGCAGAAGAATCGAGGGAGAGTATTTGAGATTAGGATTATTTGGCGATAAGTCGGAGCAAAAACCTAAGTCATTAGGGGATTTGGATGATTTTAACGAAGATTTCCAGCAAGAATTTGAGAATTTAAAAACATCAAGTTCTATAGAACCTCAAATTAATGAACCAAGAAAATTGAGAGAGAGTTCAAATAAAATATTCTCTGAGCTTAGTCTTCGTCAAATCTTTCGGAATCGAAAAATTCCTATAGTTACACTGGATGAACGCTTTATCAACTTATTTCCAGAAGAAAAGATGTCGCAAAGACAACAAAGACTACGAGATGAGCTAGTAGAATTGATGAAGAGTCAGAGCAGAGTCTTAGAAGATATCAAAGGCTTGAAACGATATAAGTCTCAACTAATGCAAGAAATTGTTGAGAACATGGAAGTTGATCAAACACCTCTTGGTAAGCTAAAGACAAGAAAACTTGCAAAAAATCGTAGACTTATCGAAGATATCAATCAAAAGTTATTAGTTGCAGAAGATAATCTAGAAAGGCTACCGAGAGATATCGCTACAAAGAATGAAGAATTGATGACAGAAAGCTTACAGCGATGTTATGATGATTTATTTGAAAAAGGCCTAAGGAAAAAAGCAATAGAAGACGAAATCAAAGAGATGGAATTAAAGTTGCGCAATCTGAAGAAGCAAAAACTTGAAATAGAGAAAGACTATCGTGGAACTTATACATATCTCTATGATATGCTAGGAACTGAGATGATGCGTAAGATTGATGAAGAACAAGATTTAATTTAACCCCTTAGAGAAAGTGTGGAGTTTCTTATCATGATTTTTGGAATCGGAACTGATATGATAGAAATCAACCGTGTAGTGAGGGCATGCGAACGAAAAGCATTCCTTACAAAGATTTATACGAAGCAGGAACAGAAGCTGTTTCTTTCGGATATACGAAAGGCAGCTTCGAATTTTGCAGTGAAAGAAGCGGTTGTAAAAATGTTAGGTACTGGTTTTCGTTCGATTGTACCAAATGAGATTGAAGTACTTCGTGACAGTCTTGGGAAACCATATGTAAACTTATATGGAAATGCTCTTTTATTCGCCAAGGAACATAACATTGAAAGGATTCATGTCTCTATTACAAACACAAAGGAATTAGTGAGTGCTTATGTAATTGGTGAGCAGTGTGGAGAGAATTTCTAAGGCGCCATAAGACACCGCCTAAGAAATTCTAAAACTTCACACGGAAGAATAAAAATGAAATCCATTGGAATTTCATTTTTATTCTTCTAGGTTTATAGGCCTGCTGACAAGGTATGATTTTACATATGAATTTCCTTACAACTCATATGCAGATAATGTGTAGGTTGCTGCAGAATGGAGGCTAATTATGCGGTATGCACTTGATGCAGTGCAGATGAAAAATTTAGATCAAAAGACAATCGAGCAGATTGGAATTCCAGCGATGGTTCTCATGGAGCGTGCGGCACTTTATGTAGCGGAACGTGTGAGAGAACATGCAAAACCGACCGATAAGATTATCGCGGTTTGTGGAACCGGCAACAATGGCGGTGATGGAATTGCAGCTGCTCGTATTTTACATTTATGGGGTTATGAGGTAACGATTGGAATCATCGGTGAAGTGGAGAAGTTTTCGAAAGAATGTAGAGAACAGTGGAAGATTGCGAAAAATTTAGGGTTATCCCTCCGTACCGAATGGGAGATATCAGAATATAATATAGTAATTGACGGTATCTTTGGTATTGGTCTTAGCAAACCAGTGAGTGGTGTTTATGCTAAGGTGATCCAAAGTATCAATCAAAGCGACTGTTATGTGGTTTCGGTTGATATACCGTCTGGTGTTAGTGCAAGTCATGGGCAAGTCTTAGGATGTGCGGTAAAAGCATCCGAAACTATCACGTTTGGAGAACAAAAACTTGGACTATTACTTTATCCAGGTGCAACCTATGCAGGAAAGGTGTATATAGCAGACATCGGATTTGCACAGGAAAAAATGGACAGTCTTACCTATACTTACTTTCAGACTTCTGATTTGGATAAACTACCTATAAGAATGCCATATTCAAACAAAGGTAACTATGGGAGAGTACTTGTAATTGCTGGAACAGAATATATGACTGGTGCAGCTTATTTTAGTGCAGCAGCGGCATATCGGATGGGTGCAGGGTTAGTGAAGATTCTAACTGCGAAGAAAGCAATACCTGTGCTTCAGGGAATGCTTCCAGAGGCTTTGTTTGCACCGTATGATGAGGAGGATAGTGAGGAACAGATAAAGAGTGCATTAGAATTTGCAACTGTTATTGTGATTGGACCGGGTTTATCTACGGAGGAAACTTCAAAGAAATTATTACGAAAGGTATGTAAAGAAGCGAAAGTACCTCTTGTCGTGGATGCGGATGGAATTAATTTACTGGCTATGTTACTAGATGAAATGATACCTGAGGTTTCCTATATAACAGATGAAGTGGAGCGTTTGCATCAAAGAATTTACCATATAAAGGAGTTGCTACCAGAAGGTACTATCTTGACACCTCACTTAAAGGAGCTCTCAAGGCTCACTTTATATCCACTTTATAAAATTCCTAGTAATTTAATTGACATAGCAAGCTATTGTACTTATAATAACTTAATGATTTATGTGTTAAAAGACAGTAGGACTATCGTTGCTTCGAAAGATTTGCGTTATATCAATGTCTCTGGGACCCATGGAATGGCAACTGGAGGTAGTGGCGATGTACTCACGGGAATCATCGCAGGTTTGATAGCTCAAGGGCTTGAAGCAGGAAAGGCAGCAACACTAGGTGTGTATCTTCATGGGCTGGCAGGAGAGGAAGCCGCCAAAACGAAATCAACCTACTCTATGTTAGCTGGGGATATTATCGAAGCGTTGCCGGAGGTTTTAAGAAATCATGATTGAAGAAACGTATAATCAAAGATACTTGCGCGTAAGCGCTAATATTAATATGGATGCTATTATCCATAATGTTACGGAAGCAAGAAAGAACATAAGGAAAGAAACTGGGATTATTGCTGTAATTAAGGCAGACGGTTATGGTCATGGGGCAGTTCCAATTGCAAGAGCAATTGATAATCTTGTAGAAGCTTATGCAGTAGCAATTGTGGAAGAAGGAATTGAGCTTCGTAATGCCGGTATAACAAAGCCTATCTTAATTTTAGGATATACAGCACCAGAACTTCTGACTGAAGTAATCCAATATGATTTGACTCAGACAGTTTTTCAATTGTCGATTGCAGAAAAAATGGATGAAATTGCAAGAACTCTTGGCAAGATTGCCAAAATTCACATAAAGGTTGACACTGGTATGAGCAGAATCGGATACCAGCCGACAGCCGAAAGCATAGATGAAATTGTGCAGATGAAAAAGCTTTCTAATCTAATGTTAGAAGGTATCTTTACTCATATGGCATGTGCTGATATGATAGATAAAACTTCGGCAAAAAAACAATTTGATTTGTTTACAACCTTCACTGGTCAGTTAGAAGCACAAGGGGTTAACTTTCAGATACGCCACATTTCAAATAGTGCTGGGACAATCGACCTTCCGGAGATGAATCTTAGTATGGTGCGGTTTGGAATAAGTCTCTATGGATTATATCCGTCCGAAGAGGTTGATAAGAATCACCTTAGATTAGAACCAGCGATGGAACTCAAAACACATATCTCATTTGTAAAGGAACTGGAACCAGGCCATGGAATCGGTTACGGAAGTACATTTGTCACGAAGAAAACGATGACAATCGCAACAGTACCGGTGGGTTATGGGGATGGTTTTCCAAGACAACTGTCTAATGTTGGCAGAGTCTTAGTTCATGGAGCATATGCCCCAATTGTGGGGAGAATATGTATGGACCAGTTTATGATAGATGTTACAGACATACCTGAGGTAAAGCAAGGAGATATCGTGACGTTAGTCGGAAGAGATGGCGATAATTTTATACCAGTAGAAGAACCTGCAGGGCTCGCTGGCTCCTTTAACTATGAATTTGTCTGTAATGTAGGAAAGAGAATTCCTAGAGTTTATTATCAGAATGGAAAGCCCGTATCGATCCGACATTAAAAAAGTAACTATATTTTGTTAGGAGATGTGAAATACATAACCGCAATCTACATAGAATGTTACGTTTTATGGAATACGATGGTCAAAAGTGGTAATAATAAAGCTAAAGCCATAAGATGGAGTGTGAGTTATGTGATTATAAAAAGAGGCGATATTTTTTATGCGGATTTAAGACCGGTCATCGGTAGTGAGCAGGGAGGTGTACGTCCTGTTTTAATTATACAAAATGATACCGGAAATAAGCACAGTCCGACAGTAATCTGTGCAGCAATTACTTCAAAGATGAATAAGGCGAAGTTGCCAACGCACGTGGAAATCGATGCTGACAAATATGGAATTGTCAAAGACTCAGTTATTCTGTTAGAACAAGTACGTACGATTGACAAATCCAGATTAAAAGAGAAAGTGTGTCATTTAGACCAAGATATCCTAAAGCGTATTGACAAAGCTTTACTTATTAGCTTCGCCCTGGATACATAGGTCGTACTTATTATGAATGCGGTGGTGACATTGGTTCACTTCCGCGCCTCATAATAATGTGCTCTTAAGGTGAGCAAAATAAGTTATTATGAAACAAGTAATTTCTTATCACGCTGTGCAGTGTGCACTCACTACTAAGACTTGCGTATCTAAAACGCAGTTAAATTCATAGATTGATTTATTAGTTCTTGTAGAGATGTGAAATGCACAAAGATTAGTTTGGAAAAGACGCCTAGATAGGCTAAGTTAGATAAATGACACAGGGCAAGCAGGACACGCTTGCCAATTTTTTAGAATTTAAATAGTTAGTTAATAAAACCAATACTTTACATAGCATTCATGAAGCATGTTTTACATCGCAGAAAGTTATGGTATAATAAAACTGCGAAAAATATATAAAAGGAGATTTGGAATAATATGGATGGACATCCCATACGTGGTCTTGTCTTAATACTTGTACTAGTCGCATTAAATGCGATAGCATCAGCTGCTGAGGCAGCCATCGAAAATGTAAATGAAGCCCTTGCCAGAAAGCGGGCAGAAGAGGGAAATAAAAAAGCAATACGCTTAGTTAAATTGTTAGATAGCCCTCATCGATACATAAATGTCATCGAGATTCTTCTAACATTAGCTAGCTTACTCATTGGAATGACGTATTCCTTTCAGCTTTATGGAGTGATTGAAAAGCTTGTTGAAAAAAGTACACTACCAGAAGCAATGGCGATTACAACCAGTATAGCAATGGTATTGGTAACGATATTAATCACATATCTTATCGTATTATTTGGTATGCTATTACCAAGAAAGTTAGCACTAAAATATGCAGATTCCTGTGCATTTAAAATGTCGGGAATGATATTAAGCTGTTCTCATATATTTGCACCATTTATATGGTTATTGGAGAAGAATACGAATGGCATACTGCGATTGTTTGGAATCCGACCTTGTGACTTAGAAGAGAATGTTACAGAAGAAGAAATTATGTCTATGGTAAATGAGGGTCATGAGCAGGGTGTTCTTGAAGCGGAAGAAGCTGAGATGATTTCCAATATCATAGAATTTAATGAAAAGGCTGCGAAAGATATAATGACTCATCGTAAGAAGATGATTGCAGTGAATTCGGAACTCTCAATTGAAGAGGCTCTTCGATTTATGTTAGATGAGAATTACTCCAGATTCCCGTTGTATGATGGGGATATTGACAATATTGTAGGTTTGCTTCATTTAAAGGATGTTATGCTATATTATCTGGACCCTAGACTTAGGAAAGAACCTTTGTCAAAGGTAGCCAGAGAACCATATTTTGTACCAGATACACAAAGTATTGATGTGTTATTCCACGATATGCAAACGAAGAAAATCCATATAGCAATAGCAATTGATGAGTACGGACAAACTGCTGGTATTGTTGCTATGGAGGATATCTTAGAGGAAATCGTAGGGGATATACAGGATGAATATGATGATGAAGAGGAGCTTTACACAAGATTAGAGGATGACTCTTACTTGGTGTCTGGTGAAGCTTCCCTAGAAGATTTAGAAGATATGTTATCTCTTCCTTTTGCAGAAGAAGATATAAAAAATTACGATACGTTAAATGGGCTGATAGTATCATTACTAGACCATATTCCAGGAGACGATGAAAAGGCTACCATTCAATATTGCGGATATGAATATGAACTTATGGAAATACAGAACCGCATGATTACCTCAATACGGGTTCGTAAGATCCCTGAGGAGGACTTAAAAGCTTCCGACAAAGAAGATAGACAAGCTTCACAAAAACTTGAGGCGGCAATGAAGGATGCAATTGATACAACAGATGAAAAGATTCTTGCTAATGTAGAAGATGTCATCCTTGAAAAGAAAAGAGAAAAATAAATTTAAGATATAAAAAAGAGTTAAACAGTGGTGTTACGCTGTGAGACTCTTTTTTATATTTTTGAAAACCGGCTCTGTGTCAAACCTGCTAAGGAAAGTCAATAGTAATTTAAGATATATTTTATAATAAAATGGCATTATTAATAAGGAACAAGTTAAACTCCTTCCTAAAAATAATAATGCCTTTTATATTTGTT
>JAEWHR010000203.1 GCA_023387655.1 Bacillota bacterium | reverse complement strand
TGTTCCACCGGAAGCTTCTCCCTCACCATATAGTGATACTTTAACAATATCACATACTCATCTTTTAATTCTTTATATAAATAATCATAATCAAGAGGAGCACTAAATTTATAATTTGCTTTGTCGTGGTATTCATTGTCCCTCCACGTTGGTGCGTAAAGAATAATCTTTTTATCTCTGGGTAGATTTAGCTTCTTTTTTATCTGGTCTATATCATAAGAATTATTCTTCTTAAACAAAACATCATTCCTTGGATACCCATATTCTAATATCTCACCTTGAAAATCAAATGCTCTTTTAAAAGTTACACTTGAAAATGGATTCTGGGATATAAGATAGTCCCAAGTTGCAGTATTTTTCTTAAACTCTTCTTTATATTGTTCTAGTGATTCCTCACCAGCCATGGATAAGGATGTCATATCTAAGGCTAATTTTTTTAATGGAGTACCATGCCATGTTTGTAGATAGGTAACTCCCTTACGTTTTTTTATGTAGTTCGGAAATCTTGTATCACTTACCCAGATACCGGCTACAGCTAAGAAGTAATAATAACGGAAACGAGAAATCTTTACCTTCCTTACTCTACCAGGAATTGGCGTATTTGTATCCTCTAGAATAAAAATGCAACGATACTCTTGGTCGAGACCTTCCCGTACCATTTCTTCATAAATACTTTTCGGATTACCACCATAACTTCTCCCTAAGTTACTCATAAAGCAAATGGTTCGCTTTTGGAGTGGCATAAACCTTAATATTTTATATACGGCTAATATCCCTTTTTTTATGATTTTTCGTAGCATTTACACTCCTCTTCCTGTGCATATATGAGGCACATTTAAGTTTACTACCAATATATAACTCATTGCTTACTCAATCATTTATTAATTGTGTCTCTATTATTTATGCAAATCATTCTTAATCTTTGTGGTTGAGATCCCTTCTGTCCTTGGAAGGTATATGACTTCACAATAATCCTTTAAAAAGTCAAACTGTCCTTTCCAGTCATCTCCCATAACAAACACATCCACATTATTATCTACAACATCTTTGATTTTCTGTTCCCAATTATATTCTGGTATCACTTCGTCCACATATCGAATGGATTCCAAAATTGTTTTTCTATCATCATAGCTATGATAAGCTGTCTTATGCTTTATAGCATTAAATTCGTCAGTGGATAATACAACAATTAGATAATCCCCACATTCTTTTGCTCTTCTTAACAAATTGATATGGCCAACATGTAACAAGTCGTAAGTACCGTAAGTGATAACTTTTTTCATTCTACTTGTCCTTCCTTTCTAAGCTCTATTCTTGTAGACTATTATCATCCTTCATGATATTTTTATGTGCTATTTTTAATGCTGTCTCAGATAGCATGTCATCTTGCTCTTCGTCTGTCTCTATTATACTCGCAAGATAAATTGGACGATTCTTCACTTCAATATAAGTTTTACCCATATACTGTCCCAAAATACCCATACAGAATAATTGAATTCCACTTACCATCAAAATAATACAAGCTAAGGATGGCCATCCACTCGTAGGATCTCCCCATATAATTGTTTTCACTACAATATAAATTATTGCTAAAATAGAGAAGCCACAAAAAGCAAGTCCTAATATGGAGGACATCGCAAGAGGCGCAGTGGAAAACCCTATGATTCCTTCCAAAGAGTATTTAAATAATTTCCAATAAGACCACTTCGTTTGCCCAGCTGCCCTCTCAACATTCTCATAAGCAATCCATTTGGTGTGAAAGCCTACCCATCCAAAGATTCCTTTTGTAAAGCGGTTTCTCTCACTCATGGATAAAACAGCATTTACCATCTGCCTTGTCATAAGCCGATAGTCTACAGAGCCTTCCACAATTTCTATTTTACTCAATCTACATAAAATGTCATAGAATTTTTTTGAGAAAAAAGAACGAATTTTCGGTTCTCCATCTCTTGTGACCCGTTTTGCTGCCACACTATCGTATCCTTCCAAAACAATCCCATGGTACATCTCAATTAACATCTTTGGTGGATGCTGTAAATCAGCATCCAAAATAGCTACAAAATCACCGGTCGAATGCTCCAGGCCAGCGTACATTGCTGCTTCTTTTCCAAAATTACGCGAGAAGGAGACAAGCTTAACTCGCTTGTCTCTTTCTCGTAACTTTCGTATCACCTGTAGCGTACCATCCGTGGAACCATCATTAACAAACAATACCTCGAAGTCCACTTCTTCTTTTAATTCTTCTGCGACTCTCATGATTTCCTCATAAAACATCGGAAGAACTTCTTCTTCATTAAAACAAGGTACAACTGCTGTTAATCGTTTCATAGCTACCCTCATTCCTGCTTTGCTTTTTGTTTACTTATTCTCAAGTGCGCGTTTTAAGAAATCAAGAGAGGATTCTCTTAACTCACGTATCCTCTGCCTTAATGCTTCCACGTCCTTAATCTCAAACTGTTTCATATCATGGAAATCACCAATATGATACAACAGATGAGACTCTAATCCTACTGATTTAAGCAAATCGCTTGTTCTTGCCCCTGTACTTGTATGAAGCATAGAGATAAATGGTTTTTCATATATAAGAGAAAAAACTGTTGCATGAAAGGAATTTGTAATTACATATTCTGCTTGTTCAATCTCACCTAAAAATTCTGCCGCAGTATCCTCATAATAGGAACCAAGCTCATTTCGAAATACACCAGGTAATTTTCTTTGAATAATTGGAAGTCCGATTGCAACAGATAGACGATTTGCAAATTGAACTAGTTCCTTATTCGCTTCCATCATATAAACCAGAATATATCGGCCCTTAAACTGACCTGGCTTTTTAAACTCTTCATAATCTTTTTTCTCAAGCAATAAAGTTGGATCAAGTACAACTTCGACTGGTTTGTCTGTCAATGCCTCAATAGCTGGTCGTGCACTTGCCTCTCTAACTGAGATTGCTGTATAGCTTTCAAGACTTTGGCGGAATTGTTCTCTATATTGAGGTAGGATATACTCTCTTCCAACGCTGGCAGCATAAGAGATTTTCTTAGCACCTGGTTTTGCAAAGTCAAGAGTATAGGCTGGGTCAAATCCACCTGTGTGATCGCTGTTCCATACCTGATCACTACCAGTGATATAGGCATCCAATGATAAATTAGCATTTAATAGTTCCTCATAGGTCGTATAATCACCAATGAGATTAAATTTATTACGAATAAACTTCGTATAACGTTTATTTTTATAAACCTGAGACTTGATACGAGAGCGATAATCTTTCTTTAGCATATATTTTAGCTTTTTTTTCGTAGTATCAAGCTTAGGTGCAACATAGAGCTTATCAATGATATAAGGATGATAATGAATTACACCTGGTTCAGTCCCAAGATTTTTCAACACTTTTTGAAGAGCCCAAGTCTGAAGACTCGCTCCATAATTATGAGCGTTATGAAATGTTACAACACCTACCTTCATTATCTGTCAACCTCCTTTAATAACTCTGGTAATTCAAGCTTTGACTCTTCACCAACCCAAATCTTTACCTGATTTTGTTCAAATACTGACTGATCTAACTTAAGAATCTGATCGGTACCCGCTACATAATCATAACCGTCCATACGATCTATATAGTAATCCATAAATTTGCGATAGTCTTTATTCTGAGTATACTTCTCATAATCAAACGCTTTCATATTAAAAATCTTAGCACCATCAAAAGACTTACACATATGGAATAAGATTTTATCTAAAGAGGTTAGGTTAATTACAATGTCAAAGTTTACGTTTCCAAAATACTTTACTTTCTCACGCTCTGCTAATTGGCGAATTAAACTTTCTGTCCTCTTAGAACTAAATCCAAATTTGAAAGATTTTAAACATGCGATACGGTCTTTGATTGTGTAATTAACATCAAACATTAATGGTATATAATTAATTTCATCTCTTAACTTAGAAAGCATAGAAGTAGCCTTACGGATTGTGGAGGCTTTTGCACAAAGGAAGATGTCATAACGATTTGTATCTAGTTCATTTAGACGCTCCATTAATTCTTCCGAGGTTGCATTATTTTTAAGTCCATTAACTAAAATTAATACCTTCTTTTTATTCTCTCTTTGTATTGGTTCTAATGAGAACTTAGGTTCTTTATTAAGGAATAATGTCTCACATACCTCTTCCGCAGTATCCGCAGAATCTAAACTGCAGAATTCTTCATGAAACTTCGGATATTTGGACTCCTTCTTAATTTCTTCTGCTAATTGTTCCACTGTATCCGCAATTGGAAACTCCAGATCATTTAGATCTAAATACATACCACGATTGTTTAAATATTCCTCGCGATCGTAGGTAAATAGAATAATCTTTTTCTTTGATACCGCATAGTCAAACATAATACTGGAGTAATCCGTAATTAATAAATCCGTAGCATTTAAGAAATCATAAGTTTCATATTCTTCTGGAAACGCCACAATATGAGTGAAATTTTCATAATTGATTGCTGACTTTACAAATGGATGCAGTTTTACATAAAGAATTTGATCATCACGAAGTAAATCATCCAATTCATAAAAATAATTTGTCAATTCTGTAATCTGCTTTTTATTTTCCTTTTTATTTAATAAACCACGCCAAGTTGGCATATATGCCATAACCTGCATGTCTTCAATACCTAGCTCACTACGGATTGCATCATAACGCTCTGTATTAAAGAATGCAGAGTTTCTTGGATATCCAGATAACATAACTTTCCCATTAAATAAAGGCGCAAGCATATAATCCTCCACAAAGATATCTCTGGAGAACTTATTTTGATATAAAAGATAATCTGCCAAATAAAAGTTACGTTGAACATTACCAAGGGCATACTCTCTCTTTGGTACAATACGTCCCATCGCCTTTAATGGAGTTCCATGCCAAGTATTTAAATAAACCTGCTCTGGACGTTTGATATAATAAGGTGGAAAACTAGTATCCGTAATCAGATATTTCGCGGTTGCAAGAACCTTAAGATACTCCTTACTATCTGTTGTGATAATATCCACATAATCAATTCCATAACGAGCAAGTAAAGCACTATATGCGCTGATATTTCCTTCCTTTAGGGTAAGCATGATATGAAAATCACGATACTTCTCATCCCCCATGGCCTGTAACATCATAAAGATATTACCAGCAATGTCATCGCCATGCTTGGATTCAAATAGCACATCTTTCTCATTCACACTATACTTTTCATAATACATGGTATATCGAACATCGTTTGGAAGATGTAGCAATTTGGCTCCAGGGATTCGGTTATAGATAAAGCGGAACTTATTCTTTGATTTCGAAAACTTCTTCCATTTCCCCTTAATATTATCTTTTATCTTCTTCACCTTACGCATGATTTTCACCCAAAACAATGGTGTGTACTCACGTATGATGGCAGTTCGAATCATCTTTCCTCTGCTCGTATACTTTCTCATCTTCGCTCTTGCTGCTCCGGAGGCAGTATACAACAGATAACGATTTTCTCTCCATTTTGGGAAATTTTCTTCAAAGAAGTCATTACAATTATGAATCATTTCCTTCTTTATATCTAATTTCCCCTTTGTTGCTGTATCAAAAATAGCATTATAACGAATTAAAAGATGTCTCGTACAGATGTACTCAATTTCTTCCTTAAACTCTTCATAACTTCCTTGCTCCTTCATTTGCTTTATAAAAAGTCTCAAAGCAGTAACGATATCCAAGGTTCCCTCACTAAAGTTGCTTAGGAAGCTACCTTCACTGGCTCTACGGTAGTTATAAAGTCTGTCTTCGATGACTCCGATACTTTTTGCCTTTGTCATTAGGCAGTACATAATCGCAAGATCTTCAAAACGTAATTTCTCTGGAAAACGGATGGTATCAAATAAACTTTTTCGGTAAAGCTTGTCCCATGGGAACGGAGAAATATGTGTCAATTCGAATTTTGTCTCATGAATGTCAAAATTTCTACCTATCACGATTTCATAAGCCTTTCCTTGCTTCACTGTGAGTGTTTGTTTCTCAGCATTTTCATAAACGTCGTTATAACGGCAAATAACAACATCATTGTTATCTTTCGCTGCCTTTTCATATAACTTCTCACAGATTTCTGGTTCCACAAAATCGTCACTATCTACAAACAAAAGGTATTCTCCAACTGCACGGTCAATACCATAATTCCTTGCATGGCTAACGCCACGATTTTCTGTGGTATATACGTGCATCCACTCTGGATACTGCGCCTCATATTCCTTTAATATACTTAAACTATCATCCGTACTTCCGTCATTTACCACGATAAGTTCAATATCCTTCATGGTTTGTGCTACAATACTGTCCAAACAGTTGCGCAAATAACGACTTACGTTATAAACCGGCATAATTATACTAACCTTACATTGTGCCAATGAAATTTCCTCCTCTTTTCAATCCTATTCTATGTTGTCGGATACGAATTTCCCCAGGATATTCGTATTATCTCTCTACATCCCTATGATACGACTACAAAAGTATAACATTGTTCTCATTATATATCCTTTATAATCCTTATTCAATAGGAAATCCGGCGTTTTGCTTACTAATAGGTGCTTTCTCATATTTTAAACAGGACGTCTTTCTTCTATTATTTACTTACTTTTTCCTTTTTAACGAAAAATATTGCAATATTAAATTTATAATATATACAAATCCCTCACCATACAAAATCACCTTTGCTATCGTATCACAGAATTTTTGAAATATATCTGGTAAGTTTAGGTTACAATAAAACCTTAGCAATACCATATCTCATACTCACTTTGCTTGATAAGAACAGATGTTTTATGCTATAATACTAGGATACTGATGTGGTTACACATCTAATTTTTCGTTATTACTCCTTCCCTCATGTTGATACCGATTTAGGAATTAGAACATAGGATACTAGATTAAATCTCTGCTTTTCACTATTTTCACCTCATGAGTGGTCAGGTTTCGATACATCTTAAAGTTTTAGGAATAAAGAAATAGAAAGGAATTTACTATGGAGCAATACAATGGCAGTCAAATTGTAGTACTTGAAGGCTTAGAAGCCGTTAGGAAACGACCAGGTATGTACATCGGTAGTACTGGGACAAGAGGTTTACACCACCTTATATGGGAGATTCTTGATAATGGTATTGACGAACATCTAGCAGGTTTTTGTGACCAAATCGAGATTACCTTACTAAAAGATGGCGGAATCTCTATCGCCGATCATGGTCGAGGAGTTCCGATCGACATTCATCCAACAAAAAAAATACCAACTGCACGAGTTGTCTATACCATACTCCATGCTGGTGGAAAGTTTGGAGGTTCTGTATACAAAGTATCCGGAGGTCTTCACGGTGTAGGTGCATCTGTTGTAAATGCACTTTCAACCCGCATGATCGTTGAAATTAGACGAGATGGGAAAATCTATCGTGATGAATATGAACATGGTGGACATCCTTGCGTAGAACTTGAGAACGGAATGTTACCCGTAGTTGGGAAATGCAACAAATCAGATACTGGAACTAAAGTAACCTTTTATCCTGACCCAACTATTTTTGAAACAGTAGAATTTAAAGCAGAAACAATTACTAAAAAACTAAAAGAAATGGCATTCTTGAATAAGAATCTATCCATTGTATTTTATGATCAAACCACAGGATTTAAAAAAACATATTGCGAAGAGTTTGGTATTAAAAGTTTTGTTTCGTATATTAATAGGGAGTCTACCTGTATTCACGAAGATCCTATCTATATAGAAGGACAGAGCGGAGATATCGAAGTTGAAGTGGCTCTTCAGTATACCGATAGCTACTCAGAGCAAATCAATGCATATTGTAATCGAATCAATGTTGTAGATGGCGGTACCTTAGTGACTGGATTTAAAACTGCACTAACACGAGTTATGAACCAATACGCAAGAGAACTCGGTGTTTTAAAAGAGAAAGACGAAAACTTTGATGGAAAGGACATTCGTAATGGACTTGTTGCCATCATATCAATCAAGCACCCGGATCCTCAATTTGAAGGACAAACAAAAACCAAACTTGGTAATACCGATGCCAAGAGCGCAGTGGAAGATGTTTTTTCAGGGGAAGTAACCAGATATTTCGATAAGAACGTGGAGATCTTAAAGGCTATTTTAGAGAACTCTATGCGCTCCTACACGGCCAGAAAAGCCAGCGACAAAGCGCGTAGTGCAGTACTTAAGCAATTAAATGATGTAGATACAAAGAGTAAACTTGCCTCCTGCTCTTCCAAAAAGCCGGAAGAATGTGAAGTATATATTGTAGAGGGTGATTCTGCGGGAGGTACTGTGAAAACAGCAAGAAATCGACGTACCCAAGCAGTTCTTCCATTACGTGGTAAAATTATTAACGTCGAAAAAGCAACTTTGGAAAAAATCTTAGTAAATAATGAAATCAAATCTATGATTGCCTCTTTCGGATGTGGAATCGGAGATGACTTTGACATTACAAAACTAAGATACGATAAGATTATTATCCTAACCGATGCCGATGTAGACGGAGCACATATTAGTACCTTACTCCTCACCTTTTTCTATCGCTTTATGCCAGAACTCATTATGGAAGGTAAGATTTATCGTGGTCTTCCACCACTATACCGTGTAGAATATGAGACAACAGAAGGAAAAAAGAAAAAGAAGTTTGAATATGTTTATAACGATTTTGAGTTGGAAAAATTCCGAAAAACAACCAATCATAAAATAATTCATATTCAGCGTTACAAAGGACTTGGTGAAATGGATGCAGAGCAGTTATGGGAAACTACTCTTAACCCAGAAACGAGAGTATTAGCACAAGTATCCATAACAGACACCGTTGATGCAGACGCAACCACAACGATGCTAATGAGTAACAATGTGCCACCGCGTCGCGCTTTTATTATGGATGAAGCAAAATACGCAAAACTTGATATATAAGTATAAATTGTAATAGGTCAGGTAAGAACACTACTTTCTTTTTAAAACCTTCTAATCAAACCTTTTTATTTTGTTTTTCAGGCACTGGAGTGTAAGTATGGAAATTTTATTAAGTACCGACACATTAGTAGCCATCGTTAATTAAACGGCGCTAAGCGCAAGAATGGGAGTTAGTGTGAAAAATTAAGATTTTTCACACTAATTGCAACAGAATGGAGATTAAAATGAAAAAAGAAGCAGAGAATATTATACATTTGGATTTTTCTGAAGAAATGAAAACCTCATATAGAAACTATGCGATGAGTGTTATCATGGCTAGAGCTTTGCCAGACATCCGTGATGGTTTAAAGCCAGTTCAAAGAAGAATCCTCTTTTCCATGATAGAGCTTGGACTAGATCCAAAAAAACCACATAGAAAGAGCGCGCGTATTGTTGGTGATACCATGGGTAAATACCACCCTCATGGTGATAGCTCCATATACGATGCGCTCGTTCATATGACAGAACCTTATACCATGCAAATTCCACTTGTTGATGGTCATGGTAACTTTGGTTCCATCGACGGCGACGGAGCAGCGGCGATGCGTTATACAGAGGCACGTTTATCGGATGGTGCAATGACTTTACTTGACCATCTTGAGAAAGGACTCATCGAATTTATTCCAAACTTTGATGAAAGCGAAAAAGAACCGGTTGTCTTACCTGCAATGCTTCCAAACTTATTGATTAACGGAACTACTGGTATCGCTGTTGGTATGGCAACCAATATTCCACCTCATAACCCAAGCGAGGTAATCGATGGAGTCATAGCCTATATTGATAATCCCGATATTACAACCGAAGGCTTAATGAAACATATACCAGGGCCTGATTTTCCAACCGGAGGAACCATCATAAATAGTGATGATATTAAGAATATTTATGACACCGGCGAAGGACGTCTAAAAGTACGTGCCAAGACTGAAATCGAACCTGGAGACAACGGTAGAAAAAATATTGTAATTACAGAAATCCCATATACCATAGCGGGTAATAAAACCAAATTAGTCGAAAGTCTTGTGGATTTGATGAAAGATAAGGTCTTTGATGAGATTTTTGATGTTCGGGACGAGTCCTCAAAAGAAGGTATACGTATCGTCATTGAAGTTAAAAAGGACCGAGATATCGAGAACCTTTTAAATGGTCTATATAAAAAAACTACAATGGAAGATACTTACGGTGTAAACCTTCTAGCAGTGAAAGAACAACAACCGATTATATTTAGTTTAAAAAATATGGTTGGCGAGTTTGTTTCTTTTCAAGAAGAACTCTATACGAAAGAATACGAATATCTGTTAGATAAAACGAATAAACGTTTAGAAATCGTCGATGGTTTAATCAGGGCAACTGATGTCATAGATTTAATTATCGAAATCCTACGTGGTTCCTCTTCCATTAAACAAGCTAAGGATTGTCTGATTCAAGGAAATACTACTGATATCACTTTTAAAACAGAAGCTTCGAGAAAAAAAGCGGCAAAGCTCGATTTTACAGAACGTCAAGCCGATGCCATTTTATCAATGCCATTAAGTAAATTAATCGGTCTTGAAATAATGAAACTACATGAAGAGAATAAAAGTTTGTTGGATAATATCGAACAATATCAGGGAATTTTGGGAAGCAAAAAAGAACTTTTTAAAATCATTAAAAGTAACTTAAAAGATTACAAAAAGCAATTTAACGTACCAAGGCATACAATTCTTGCCAATACGAAAATAGAAGAATACGTAGAAGAAGTCAAAGTAGAGGACATTTATATCTTAATTGACAAATTTGGCTATACAAAATCCGTCGATATTACAAGTTTTTCTCGTGTATCCGAGGACAGTTTAAAAGAGTTTATCCATATTGTAAAAATGAAAAACACCGACAGATTATGCCTATTTACAGCACAAGGTAACATGTACCAAGTAAAAGCTGAGAAGATACCAAAGTGTAAAATTAAAGATAAAGGAACTTTAATTCATAACTTATGTAAGGTAGATAAAGAAGATATCCTACTCTACTCTGCTTTCGAAGATTTATTTGAATCACAATTACTATTCACAACGAAAAATGGATTTATAAAATTAGTTTCCGGAATTGAATTTGAAACCAATCGAGCTATGATATCATCGACTAAATTAGAAGAGGATGATAAGGTAATATCTATTCTATGTTTAAGCGCTCACACAATATCAAATTCAGACTCTAAAGTAATTCTGTTAACAGAAGATGGCCTTTCTCTTGGATTCCCATTATCTGAGGTATCCGAATTAAAGAAAACCAGTAAGGGAGTAAAAGGTATTACCCTGGAGAAAAAAGATAAAGTCGCTTTTGCTACTGTTTCTCTTCCTGAGACCGAAACTTTCGAATACAATGGAAAAGAACTCTCTGCTAGAAAAGTCCGCAATAGAAAACGTGGAGCTAAGGGACAACGGGCTAATTTATAATGTTATTTCAGATTTTAAACTACTAATCGTTACAGTTCTAACTGATACCTGTTTTTTAGAATAAATTACTAAAAATTGAGAATAATTCTAAGTAGAACTTAACATAGGAGGTTTCTCATGAAAGATTTTAAGTCCTATCAAATGGCAAGTATCACCGAGGAATGTAGACAAAGAATTACTGATTTAGAAAATGAAATAAAAAGCAAGTTCGGTAATGATGTCGTCTTAGTAGCATATGAAGAAAAAGAGGCTCAAATAACAGCATAAAAAAAAGACCTTTCATATCCTAGTTCAAATAAAAGCATGGATTTGAGAGGCCTTTTTTTAGTTTGCAAATATATTTACAAACTCTTTGAGTATTTGCTAATCTCCCTTGCTACTTAGATGATTGCTTCTTTCCTCATAGAAAATGTTGTTATCTGGGGCGCATTTATTATTCGCACCA
>JAEWHR010000167.1 GCA_023387655.1 Bacillota bacterium | reverse complement strand
ATAGATAAAATGAAGTCAAATTCCATCTCATCGTCTGGAAAAGTAAAAGAATCTAAATATATCATAGTCACATCACTCTCTTTCTTGATGATTTCATTATATCCAATAGATTGTACAAAGGAAAGACTAATCATCTGAATAAATCATTTTCTTGCTTAGTATATCATAAAGTGGTAAAATATGGGTTGATTTGAAAGGTATTTACGAAAAGATAAATAATTAAGGGATGTAATAAGTGAAATGAGTCTAAAGGGATGGGGAGAAAATATGCCTAAAAAAAATTTAATCTGTTTATTTCGTAAGTTTATTAAAGTTATCGTAGTAATGTTATTCTCTGTAATTATGTTTGGATCAGTTATAGCAGATGCAAAAGAAAAAAATGATGAGATTTTAATAACGAATCAATTAAGTCAAATAAGTATTCATGATACCTATACGTTTAAAGTAAAATCGTATAATTCTAGCAAAATCGATATAACATTTTCTGTGGATAAACCTAACTTGGCGACCATTCATGCTAAAACTGGCTATTTTAAGCCGAAAAAAACAGGTACTGTAAAGGTTACCGCTAAGGATGGGATTTCAGGAAACTCAGTATCATTTTTAATTAAGATAAAAGATGCTACGAATAAGTCAAAATTTTTATATAGCATAGAAAATAAAGAAGTATGTATTCAGGGAGCAGATGAGTCTTTAACAAGTATCACGATTCCTTGTACGATAGATGGTTATCCAGTTACAAGAATTCGAGCAGCAGCGTTTTCTTATACCAATTTAAAGTCAATAAGTATCCCTGAGAGTGTTACGGATATTGGAACTTTGGCATTCGAGGAAACCCCTTGGTTAAAAGAGCAGAGGAAGAAAAATGCATTAGTTATTATAAATAATATTTTAATTGATGGGAAAGGTGCCAAAGGTAAGGTTGTTATTCCATCGAATGTAACGATTATTGCTGAGAGTGCGTTTAGTGCTAATCAACTTATCACGGAAGTTGTAATTCCGGATTCTGTACATACCATCAAAGAGGAAGCGTTTCGAGTGTGTAGAAAGTTGACTAAGATTACATTTGGAAATGGTCTAAAAGTGGTGGAGACTAAGGCTTTTGAAGAATGTGAACTCTTAAAATCAGCTAAGTTTAATGATGGATTAATAAGTATTGGAGAAGCTGCATTCTTACGTTGTTATAAATTAGATACTGTTGTAGTTCCAAGTTCTGTGACAGAGGTTGGTGGTTCAGCGTTTTCTCGAACTCCTTGGATAGATCGTATGAACTTAGAAAATGATTTTGTTATCATAAACGGAATTTTAATCAGTTCGGAAGCATATGGTGAAGTGACCATTCCAAGTGAAGTTAGGACTATTGCATCCTTAGCTTTCTTTGACAATGCTGGTGTAGAAATATTGCATATTCCAGAGACGGTAACAGTGATCGAAAGTGAAGCATTTTCATGGTGTGTCGGTTTAGAAAAAGTATATTGGCCAAACTCTGTTTCTGTGATACCAAAAGAGAGTTTTGTGCATTGTAAAAAACTTGAAACAATAAGTATACCAGATGGGGTAACAGCTATTTTAAATCGAGCTTTTTTTGGATGCGAAAGTCTAAAGAATGTATCGTTTTCTAGTAATGTAACAGATATTGGTTCCCATGCATTTACCTCGACTCCTTGGCTTGACAATTTAAGCGAAGAAAAAGATTATGCAGTGGTCAATGGCCATTTACTAAAAGTAAAAGATTCCATTACAGATGTAAAAGTTCCGAATGGCGTTGTGAAAGTATGTGGAGGCGCCCTGTCCTATAGAGTGAAGAGTGTAACGTTACCATCTTCTTTAATCACGATTGGCGAAGAAGCTTTCAATGATTGCTGGGATATAAAAGAGATTAAGGTACCAAAAAATGTGAAAGTAATTGAAGCAAGTGCCTTTTATAATTGCTCAGGTCTTACCAAAATAACATTGCCAGAAGGACTTATATATCTTGGAGAATCTGCATTTTCTTATTGTGCAAAGCTTAAAAATTTAACGATACCTAATACGGTAACGAAGATTTGTAATTATGCAGTACCATTTGATAATAAGAATATGATAATAACATTACCAGATAAAATTAAGAATATTGAGATATTCGCTTTGGGTGGTGACAATAGCAATACGGTAATAGCAAAGAAAGGATCTTATGGAAATCAATATGCAAATCTAAGTGGACTTAAGTATAAAGCGAAATAGTTTCAAGAAAGTATTTATTTGAGAAATGTGATAGAGACTGTAATTTCTATTAGTACTACATGGAACCCATATTTTTGCTCTTGCATACAATAGAATATAAAAGCTTCTTTAAGGAGTTATTATATGGATTGTATGAACTACGAGTACACAAGAAAACAGGTAGATTTATTAAATGAATTACGTAAACTATGGGAGCAGCATGTTCATTGGACGCGTTCTTTTATCATTAGTACTGCAGCATCATTAGGGGATTTAGACGCTGTTACAAAGAGGCTACTTAGAAATCCGACTGATTTTGGTAATCTGTTTAGACTATTTTATGGTAGGCAGGTTGGGCTTGAGTTTGAGGATTTATTTACGAAACATTTATTAATTGCGGCAGATTTAGTGAATGCAGCGAAAAAGGGAGATACAGCGGCTGCAGAGGAAGCACGCAGTAAGTGGTATGAAAATGCGGATGAATTAGCAACATTTTTCTCAACGATTAACCCATATTGGGATGTTGATGAATGGAGAGATTCCTTATATAGCCATCTTCAGATGACAGAACAGGAAGCAGCGCTAAGGTTAAGTGGTCAATATGCGGAAGATGTAGCTCTTTATGATCGTATAGAGGAAGAAGCATTAAAAATGGCAGACTATATGTTTGAAGGTTTAATTCGACAATTTTATGTATGTTAATTAATTGATAGGGCAAGTTGACTGATATTCCATGAAGTTACTTATTCGGATTATGATTCTACTTGTCCTCTTTATTAATAAACCTGATTTTAAATCCTAATTTACAAAATTCTATTTTTAAGTCCTTATTTTAAAACTTTAATTTTAGGTCTTTTTTTTGAAGTTCTCATTTTTATAATACCAGATCAATGATGTTAGAAGGCAGAAACTATTAAAGGTGCTAATTTGAAGAGTAAAATAATAAATTTGCTTTATTTACTTGGACAAGGTATTGATACAGTTCAAAGGACAATTTGCAGTTTATCTTTGATTATGAAATAAATATGGTATTGAAATATAATTAAATATAGCTTAATATCAAAATAATGGTAAAAAATAATGGTAGTATGTAATATGAAAACAGGGGGAACCAAAGATGGGA
>JAEWHR010000152.1 GCA_023387655.1 Bacillota bacterium | reverse complement strand
TTATGATGCTATCCCGACGATTTATGTCAGCACTGGTCAGGAAAATCTATTAATCGAAGTGAACAGTATGGATATAGGTGAATTGACGGTTAGTGAGGATTATTATAAACGAAGCAGTTACGGTGTTCATATTGAGAAAGAGAACTATAGTCTAAAAAGAGATACTGACAATTGTTTTGTGCTGCCATTACCGAATGTGCAATCGACCGAGAATGAATCAATTTATTTTGTACGGTATAGAAATGGTGTTTATGTATTTAGAGTTGCATTTAAATGAGTTTCAAATAAATAGTTGTAAATAATAAAAAAAGCGGTTGTTATGTTTAAAATTTGTGATTAAAATAGAATTTATCATAAGTTACCGGCGGATATGTAATCATAATAAAATTAGATGGTAACTTTTTTATCCAGTGATTGCTATAGCTAGCCTGGTAAAGCATAATAAAACATAGAAGATTAAATGATATATGAAAAATTAGTATTAAATACTATATAGGAAGGAAAATGAAAGAATGCAAACAATAACTTGGGGAATGATTGGCTGTGGAGACGTTACGGAGGTAAAGAACGGTCCAGGTCTTTATTTAGCAGAACATTCAAAATTAAAAGGAATAACAAATCGTACCAAATCAAAAGCCATAGACTGGACAAAAAGGCATCAACAAGGTATCGTATATGATTCCGTAGAAGATTTGTTAAAAGATGATGAAATAGATATTGTATATATTGCAGTTACTCCAGATAAGCATATGGAATATGCGATTTTGTGTGCAAAAGCAGGGAAGCACTGCTTAATTGAAAAGCCGCTGGCTATGACATACGAAGAAGGAGTCGCAATTTGGGAAGCTTTTAATAAAGCTGGGAAAAAGGCATATGTAGCCTTTTATCGGAGAAGTTTAAATCGATTCCTTAAGGTAAAAGAATTACTAAGCAGTGGAAAAATTGGTAGGGTATCACAGTTTCATATACATCGTTATGTGCATCCCCTTACAGATACAAATGCATGGAGAGCTAAGCCAGAAATATCTGGAGGAAATGTGTTTACTGAAACCGACATACATATCCTTGATTGTATGGATGAATTATTCGGCGAAGTGAAGCAGTTTCAATTTATGAAAAACAGCACGGATGGTAATGATTTTGATAGTTTAGTTATGAATTTTCAGTACGAAAATAATATATATGGTACTGGAAATTGGTGTTATAATGCTGAAATAGCCCGTGATCAAGTTGATATCATTGGTGAGAGAGGGATGATATCTTTTGATTTCTTTCATAATGACGCTCCAATAATTCTTGAAACGAAAAAGGGTAGAGAAGAAATAATTATCAAGGACTCAATTCATGTTGGATTAGCGATGGAACAGGCAATTGTCAATGAATTAAATGGAGTTGGTAAATTCCATGGTAATATAGATGCAGCGTTAAGAACGCTTAAAATTACAGATAGTATTTATCAAAGTGAAATAAAGTAGTATGATAGCTGATATTCATATTAGTTTCTTTATAAGAGCGAGACGTGTTTTGAGGCTGCGATCAATTAAAATAAAAATGTGGCAATAGAAAGTTAATAGTATATCAAAAGAAAGCAAAATATCGATAGAAGTTTATAGAATAGGAATAGAAAAAAACCTTATAAATAAACGAAGTATAAGAGCATTGTTTACTACACTCGAAGTGAAATGTAGTTACAATGCTCTTAGTCAAAATGTTAATATCACATATAATAAAATCACACTGGTTTAATCTATTGTAAATTATTATATAGTTGTGCTGCTATATCAGAATACTCAGGTGGAATTACAAAATACCATCTACCAATTAAAATACGATAACAAGGTGTAGTTGTTACATATTGATATTGTGCATGCTCTAATAAGGTTATGATATCCTCTTTAAAAGTCTCCATTTGATCTGAACTGGCATATCTTAATGGTGTCGTCGCTAAATAAGAAAAATGTCCATAACTATATGAATTATTATCATTCATAACTTTGCTTGGTGCTGCAATACCAAGGCCACCTTCCTGTTTGGTTCGATTGAAGATCATTTCTGTTGTAAAAGTATTCGTCTGTACATAATTATTTTCTAAGAAAGCGAGTGTTTCGGTATAACTTTCTAGTATTGGAATATCTTCAATCTTATAGCGGGTTTGTTTCGCTGGTGTTAAATATTCCTCCTCGGTTAAGTTCTTCATATCCCTAGCCAGGCAATTGTATAATTCCTTAATTTTTTCTTTTGTCATAGGGTAATTTATATCGGAAAAATAAAATACATCCGAAATATTTACTGAGTTCCTATTATAATATTGTGCTACCAATTGATCAATAAATTCATCCGTTAGATCGATAGATGCCAGCAACATTCTTTGATCAAATGTTGCATTATATGATCTTTTGTAATCAATTCCGTACTTTACATCAAAACTTATCTCAATATCATAGGTTGGTAGAGAAACATAGTAATATTCTTCTGGCGTAGTCACTGCAGTATCGATATAGTTACGATTGCTAGTTGATTGGTTGACATTTATCAAATTTGGATTTTTAGTTGATTTTTGGCTTTCCTTATAATCGTCGAGCACTCTTTGGTGAAATTCAAGTACGGCTTTGATATTTTCTGGATTTTTTAATGTAACAGAACTATCATAAGCATAAGTATCTGAATCATAAATTCCGCTATAGCGTATTGTAACGGATTTTACATTTGCGATGTCAGTGGTTCGATAAACCAAACCGAATCCTTCCGTTTTATCAATAAGAATAATACTGCAACCTGCTATTGCTGATATTATTGCAAATCGAAGTATAGATTGATAGAATTTTTGAAACCCTCGGTTTGTAATTACTTCAAATGTTAAGAATATAAATGCTAATATGGATACGCTTGTTATAAAGTTGACTTCTAACTGGTATAAGAAAGCAGCCAATAATAATGTTAGCGATGTCATGACAAAGTAGTAGAAGATGCGACTAACAAACCCGGTACCCACACTTTCTGCTTTTCTACGTACAAAATTACGATAAGAAAGCCAGAGTATACCTAATATCACTATAATTGATAGAAATAAAGTCCAAATTCCAGTAGCTTGATAAAGTGAACTATCAAGATGGGTAGACAAAAAGGTTAGAAGACCGCCTGGACTAGTAAAATAAATCAATAGTTCAAACAATGATTGAGAGCTAATTCCAAATAGGCTATTTAATAAAAGATAACCTACCGAGTAGATTACGCCAGGTATTAATAAATTGATATAAAGACTGGCAGTTATCGCTTCAAACGTATTTCCAACACAACTTATTACAAGCACAGTAAGCGTGTATAAAAACATTAGCACTATGATAATAAAAAGATAAGCAAAAAAGGCCATGCGTAGGAAACGAAAGAATGATTCATTCATTGTAACATCATATTTAAAAAAACTATTGATAAATTTAGTTGCTCGTAATGAAAGTAAAATCATACTAAGTACGAACTGTCCTATAATCGGAACGATATAGAGGATTAAACCACTAAGGTAGTCACTAAAAAACAACTGTTTTCTAGTAAGTGGAAGTTTTAAAACATCGTCTATTTTGTTCTTTTGATAAAGGTAATCAAAAGAATTAAGTGGTACTACGATAGCTAAGACACCTATAATGAGGGATGCTAAGATAGCAATCCATATCGTACTACTTAAATCAAAATAGTAATAATTTAAAATTGCCAATGGACCGGAAAGAAGATTAGCAATAACAAGTATAGTCCAAAACCGTTTATTTTTTAATTTTTCTTTTACACTAACGCCAAAAAAGTTAGTGATCGATGCTGTTTGCGTCATATCCGTTTGCCTCCATTTCATAGATAAATATTTCTTCTAGTGTAAGAGGAATTTCCTCGAGAAGGATTGGATGAAAGTGAGATAAATATGATTTGATTTCGTCCACATCCCCACGTACCCCCATGGTTATCACACTTCCGATTTTTTCAGATTGAATGATAGATAGTCCTTCAAAATCCTCTGCAGAGTAATCTCTAGAAAATGCTACCTGAATCTTATGAAATCCATCATATACACTTTGTAAATCTTTACAGAATAGAAGTTTACCTTCATGAAGAAGAGCTACATGATCACATATATCATTCACCTCTTTTAAGTTATGAGAAGAGAGTATTAATGTAAGTTTACGATCTAGCATTTCATCTACTAAGATACGTTTTACTATAATTCTCATGGCTGGGTCTAGCCCATCGAACGCTTCATCTAACAATAGATATTTCGTTCTACAAGAAAGCCCTATAATAAAAACTGCTTGTCGTTTCATACCTTTTGAGAAAGTAGACATCTTTTTATCGTATGGCAGTTTTGTAACCTCCATCAAGCGATCAAATACTTCTTCGCTGAAATTTCTGTAATAAATCATATAATGTTTTTTAAGCTCTCTAACAGTCAAGTTTTGAAATTGTACCGTTTCATCATTGATAAAGAAGATATCTGATTTAACTAGTATGTTATCATAGACAGATGTTTCATCTATAAGAACTTCTCCTTCCTCTGCCTTATAAATACCACATAGTAAACGCAATAGTGTAGATTTACCAGCACCATTTGATCCTAATAGCCCAAACGCAGTACCTTCCTCAATGGATAAATTAATCTGGTTAAGGGATATATCTTTGCCAAAGCGTTTTGTCACATTTTTAAATTCGATCATTTGCGATCACCTCAATTCTATTTATTAGTTCATCTTTCATGAAGCCTTGGGAAAGTGCATCAAGCACCGCCTCATCAAAACTCTTCATTGCTTTTTCTTTTAGTAAAGTATTTTTTAATGGAGCAATAAAATTTCCGCGTCCTGCTACAGAATAGATAATACCATTACGCTCTAGTTCCTGATATGCTTTTTGTACCGTATTTGGATTGATACCAAGATCTTTCGCTAAAGCTCTTACGCTTGGTAATTGGTCATTTTCATGCAAAACACCTTTCATCATAAGTTCCATGATTTTTCGAGAAAGCTGTTCATAAATAGGAACTTTAGAGGTAAGATTTACTTGAAACATAATAGGACTCCTTTCTATTTATATTCGTCTTTCCTAAAGTAAAGAAAACCCATATGTTCACAGTAATCAAGTGAATGAGTATTGTTACCTTATGTATACCGAAAAGGAAAGGACTTCCATGAGTATAGCATATTAACTGTACTAATACAAGTGGTACAGTAAAAGTTAATAAGATTTAAAATAATGTTAACAATTAAAGTAGGAATAAGTTTTTTATAAGAGTAGCAATATCATAGTAAATTCGAATTTATATTCTATTTGTATTGATATGGAAGCAGTTGATTTATTGAATGATGACTAATGGTTGATGGTGAATTAAAGAAGTTCTTATCTAAATAGAACACGATAAAGAAAAAATTGATAAGAATCTAAATAAATAGAATAGGAAAAAGAAAAAATTGATAAGCACCTAAATAAACCTAAATAAATAGAACACGATAAAGGGAAATAGATAAGTTATGAAATAAATAGAAACAAAAAAAGAGAGTGCAGAAGCACTCTCATATTATATACTTAAAAATTAAGCAATAGAATTAACAGCTTTTGCTAATCTACCAACTTTTCTAGCAGCTGTTTTCTTGTGGTAAACACCCTTAGAAGCAGCTTTGTCGATAGCAACAACAGCATCTTTTAAGCTCTTAGTAGCAAGATCTTTATCGCTGGCAGCCACAGCAACTTCAACCTTCTTTACTAAAGTCTTAACTTTAGACTTGATTGCCTTATTTCTTAATGTTTTTGTCTCAATAACTTTAATTCTTTTCTTAGCAGACTTAATATTAGCCAATCTGTACACCTCCAAATAACGTTCTTTATAATATGCGCATGAAAGTTCGCTATAGATCCGGACACGGACGCTCTGTAGTGAACATACTGTTATATCATAGTATAAAACATTTCATCTGTCAATACATAATTTATCCTAAAATGTAAAAGAATAAAACTAGTTGACGCGTAAACTGTGAGTAAAATACGGTCATGAATCATTGAAAATTTGCATAGGATAGAAGGAGAATAAGAATGAAGAAAGGTTATGAAGATATTCGGACAGACTTAGCGTTAGAAGTTAGAGAAAGCTTTGAAGACGATGATGTCGAAATCAAAGGAGTCGTGTTAGAAGAAAATTATATAAAAGAGAAAGATATGAAAATAACTACGGTTGTCATTAAGGATGAACAAGGTGCTAAGGCTATGAGAAAGCCGATGGGAACCTATATTACCATAGAGGCACAAAAACTTTCTGAAAAAGACGATGAATATCATAGCTCAATAAGTGATGAAATCGGAAAGTACATCAAAAAGTTGATAGGTGAAGATGGAGATAATGGTGTAATGATAGTGGGATTAGGGAATCGTGAGGTTACTCCAGATGCTCTAGGACCATGGGTTGTAGATAATTTGTTTATCACCAGACATTTGATTAAGGAATATGGGGAAGATTTTCAAAAAAGAAATAAATTAACTTGTGTCAGTGCATTAGCCCCAGGCGTAATGGCGCAAACGGGGATGGAAGCGGTGGAAATCATTCGTGGTATCATGAAAGAGACCAAGCCTTCTGTAGTACTTGCAATCGATGCATTGGCTTCTCGTAGTGTTCATCGAGTAAATACAACAATTCAAATTAGTGATACTGGAATCAGTCCAGGAGCAGGAATAGGGAATAATCGTATGGCGCTAAATGAAGATAGCCTTGGCGTAAAGGTAGTTGCGCTCGGGGTACCTACTGTGGTTGACGCAGCAACGATAATACGAGATTCCATGGAAAATATGTTAAATAGTCAGGGATTTTCACAAAATGAGGTTCAAAGTTTCTTTTCAGAAGTAACGAATCAAGAATCTTTTCATAATATGTTTGTAACACCGAAAAATATTGACGAATCCATGAAATGCATCAGCTTTACGATATCTGAGGCAATCAATTCGTGTTTTTGCGGAAGGAGCTAAGTAAGCATGAGGCATCGCTTTAGGAGATATGAGCTCATCGTTTATCGCATTATACTAACATGCTGTATTATTGTTGCAAGTTTTATTGTATTCCGGGGCATCGTTGTGTTTGCCTCGGAACAGATGACCAGTGTAGCAAAAAAGGCAGGAATCGACTTTGTAGAATCACTTTATCTAAATGCTACCTCCTCTTGTAATGAGTTATTTCGTTATGTAAAGCGTGAAGAGGTATCCGATTCTACTTTGTTACATACAGTCGTAGAAGACTTTTCGATTAATTATTATGCCTCTCATCAAGGAAAACTAATAATTCATGAACAGCATGAAGAAGAGGATATAAACTATGAAGACACGCTTGAATATGTCAATCTAGCAGAATACAAAGAGAATGTGGACGAGGATTATAGAGATACTACAATGGAGGAGGAAGCGTGGTCTGAAAATACATCAGGTAGTGAAGAGAGTAGTCTTGAAGAACTAGCAAAAGAGGAAAATAGCAACTATTCTAGTAGTGATATTTCAGATAATGGTGATAGTTTAAATGAAGGTAGTAGTTCTGAAGAAAGTGATCTCTTTGGACAGGAAGATAAAGCTTCAGAGGAAAAGTTAGTAATTGAATACACCAAAGGTAAGGTGTCTATGCTACCTGATTATAATTCAAGTCAGGTTAAGAACCAAACGTCTGTAGGGTTTAATGAACCTGCTATATCAGTGAGTAATTTAATACAAAGCAATTATTCTCTTGAACAACTAAGTGATGTTAATTATTTAATCAATACTTTTTATATTGTGGATTCTTCGACAACTGTGACAAAATCATTATTTAATGTGAATGAACTATTAAAGAAGAATATGACTATAAAAAAGAGAACAGATGCCCCTCAAATATTAATTTACCATACCCATGCATCTGAAACCTATATTGATAGTAAATCAGGAGTTCAGGCGGATACCGTTGTTGGAGTAGGCAACTACCTTACAGAATTATTAGAAAAAATGGGCTATGTTGTTTATCATGATAAGACTGCATATGATAGAAAAGCAAACGGTGAAGATAATCGAAAGTATGCTTATAGTACAGCAAGACCTTATATTGAGAAAATTCTAGCAGAGAATCCTAGTATTGAAGTTGTAATTGATTTACATAGAGATGATGGCCCTAAGCGGGTAGCAACAGTAAATGGGAAAGATGCCTGTAAAATTATGTTCTTTAATGGTTTATGTAGAGACAATAACGGACCAATTGATAGACTTGATAATCCAAATTTAAAAGATAATCTAGCTTTTAGTTTGCAAGCAGCTTTGGTTGGACGCAATCTCTATCCAGGCTTTATTCATAGAAACTTTTTGAAGAACTATCGTTATAATCAGCATCTTGCAAAAAGGTATCTATTGATAGAGTGTGGTACCGTTAACAATACTGTACAAGAAGCTTATAATGCTATGGAACCTTTATCAGACATATTAAATCAATTACTTACAAATCCGTAAAGCAAATAAATACTTAGAAAATTACTTACAAATCTGTAAAACGAATAAATACTTAGAAAATTACTTACTAATCTATAAAACGAATAAATACTTAGAAAATTACTTACAAATCTATAAGGGAATAAAAGCTTAGTAACTAAAAAACTACTAAAGCTAAAATTAGTTAGGAATAGAGCTTGATGTTACACTATTATATAGGAAGAGACACGAATTCTTGTTTGGAAAGTCATTATAGGGAATGGCTTTCCAAGCATTTTTTTGTTCCATTTTTCTATTCCAAGTATATTTTATATCATATTTCTTTAATTCTTATGAAACAATATATTCTAGTACATAATGTATATCAATGTTCCGAATAGTATCTCCTGTCAAATGTTCTGAATAGTATCTCCTTGTCATCAAACTTTCGGTATGGTATAATACATCATTATGTAGAGATTTGCTTACAGTAAATATGTGAATCACCAGGAGTAAATCCCCGTGCAATGATTTGTGTCACTATGGATAGACAATTAGCATGAGGATTTTTATGCGTGCTTTGAAAGAATACTTACTGTGTGTAGTTAATATTCATTGCCTCAAGGTAATGAATATCATATAAGAGTTGTAAGTGATAAATCCCAGGAGGAATAACATGTCAGGTATTGACCAGAAGAAAATCAGAAATTTTTGTATTATTGCTCATATAGATCATGGTAAATCTACTCTTGCAGATCGTATTATTGAAAAGACTGGTTTACTTACGAGCAGAGAGATGCAATCACAGGTTCTAGACAATATGGAACTTGAGAGAGAACGTGGTATAACAATTAAAGCACAGACTGTACGTACAGTATATAAGGCAAAGGACGGAGAAGAGTATATCTTTAATTTAATTGATACACCTGGACACGTTGACTTTAACTATGAAGTTTCTAGAAGCCTTGCTGCGTGTGAAGGTGCTATTTTAGTCGTAGATGCTGCACAAGGAATAGAAGCCCAGACATTAGCAAATGTTTATTTGGCACTTGATCATAATCTAGATGTTTTTCCAGTCATTAATAAAATAGACTTACCAAGTGCAGATCCAGAACGTGTAATTGCTGAGATTGAGGATGTCATCGGAATCGAAGCACAGGATGCACCACGGATTTCTGCTAAAAATGGTATTAATATTGAAGAAGTATTAGAACAGATTGTAGCGAAGATACCAGCTCCAAAAGGAGATAAGAATGCACCACTACAAGCGCTTATCTTTGACTCTATTTACGATTCCTATAAAGGAGTTATTATTTTTTGTAGAGTTATGGAGGGTACTGTTAAGAAAGGAACAACAATCAAGATGATGGCAACGGGTGCAACTGCAGATGTTGTTGAACTTGGTATTTTTGGACCTGGACAGTTTATCCCAGCGGAAGAATTATCCGCAGGTATGGTAGGGTATATTACTGCAAGCTTAAAGAATGTAAAGGACACTCGTGTAGGTGATACTGTTATTGATGCAGAAAATCCATGCAAAACTCCACTACCAGGATATAAGAAAGTAAATCCGATGGTATACTGTGGTATGTATCCAGCCGATGGTGCGAAGTATCAAGACCTTCGTGATGCATTAGAAAAACTACAGCTAAACGATGCTTCTCTTCAATTTGAACCAGAAACCTCAATTGCGCTTGGTTTTGGGTTCCGTTGTGGTTTCCTTGGTCTTCTTCATCTTGAGATTATACAGGAACGATTAGAAAGAGAGTATAACTTAGACCTTGTAACAACCGCACCAAGTGTTATCTATAAAGTGTATAAAACCAATGGCGAGATGTTAGAGATTACAAATCCATCTAATTTACCAGATCCATCAGAGATTGAGCATATGGAAGAACCTATGGTTAAGGCAGAGATTATGGTTACTACAGAATATGTGGGAGCGATTATGACTCTTTGTCAGGAACGTCGTGGTATTTATCACGGTATGGAATATATGGAATCCACAAGAGCATTGCTTCGTTATGAACTACCATTAAACGAAATTATATATGATTTCTTCGATGCATTAAAATCCAGATCCAAAGGCTATGCTTCCTTTGACTATGAGATGAAGGGCTATGTACCAAGTGAATTGGTGAAGTTGGATATTCTTATTAATAAAGAAGAAGTCGATGCGCTTTCCTTTATTGTACACGGAGAATCTGCTTATGAACGTGGTAGAAGAATGTGTGAAAAGCTAAAGGATGAAATTCCTAGACAGTTATTTGAGATACCAATACAAGCAGCGATTGGAAGTAAAATCATAGCACGTGAAACAGTTAGAGCAATGCGTAAAGACGTACTTGCAAAATGTTATGGTGGTGATATCTCTCGTAAGAAGAAACTCCTTGAAAAGCAGAAGGAAGGTAAGAAACGTATGCGTCAAGTTGGTAACGTGGAGATTCCACAAAAAGCCTTCATGAGCGTACTGAAGTTAGATGAGGATTAGGATATAGGCGAAAAGCCATACATGATAGAGCGTAAGCACGCAGTGGGGAGATAGAATGAAAAGAGATTTAGAACTTTATATTCATATTCCATTCTGTGCAAGAAAATGTTACTACTGCGATTTCTTATCAGCGCCAGCAAATGAGGATAAGATTTCAAAGTATACCGATTTTTTATGTAAAGAGATTAAAAGTCAGGGGTCACTGCCTTTCGAGTATCGAGTTGTCTCGATATTTTTCGGAGGAGGGACTCCTTCTCTTTTACCTTTAGAGCAGATTGGACGAATTTTCGATGTAATAAAAGAATGTTTTGAAATAGTACCAACGTGTGAGATTACTATAGAATGTAACCCAGGCACTGTTACAAAAGAAAAATTGCAAGGTTATTATAAGCTTGGTATCAACCGATTGAGTTTTGGACTACAAAGTGCGAACAATGAGGAATTAAGACTATTAGGAAGAATTCATACTTTTGAAGAATTTGTGGAAAATTATAATCAGGCAAGAGAAATTGGTTTTGAGAATATCAATATTGATTTAATGTCTGCTCTCCCTTATCAGACCTTAGAATCATATGAAACTACCTTAAAAAAAGTAGTTGATTTAAAGCCAGAGCATATTTCTGCTTATAGCCTGATTTTAGAGGAAGGAACCTCCTTTTATGAACGATTCTCGGAACAAGGGGAAGAAAAGGATGCAATACCAGATGTTTTACTTGACCGATTAATGTATGAACACACAAAGAAGATACTTCTTATGAATGGTTATTATCGATATGAAATTTCGAATTATTCAAAACCAGGGAAAGAATGTCACCATAATATCGGATACTGGAAAAGAGTAGATTACTTAGGACTAGGGCTTGGAGCGTCTTCTTTATTAAATCATGTAAGGTATCGAAACTTTGAAACGATGAAAGACTATGAACAAGCAATAGGCTCATCTATGGAGGTTAGGCAAGTAGAAGAGAAACTTAGTAAGAACTCCGAAATCGAAGAATTTATGTTTCTTGGGCTACGTCTTTGCGAAGGGGTAAGTAAGATGGAATTCAAACAACAATTTTCTGTTTCAATGGAGGAAGTCTATGGACCTAAGTTAATGCAGTTACAAAAAGCGGGTCTTTTAAATTTTGACGGAGATTGCGTTACTCTGACCGACCGAGGTATTGATGTTAGCAACCAAGTGTTCACAGAATTTTTATTGGATGAAGAGTAGCATTTCAATTACTCTTTATGGATAATCGATGGTTTAGAATTCCCCGCAGCGGATATTTATTTTTTATACAAAGGATAGTTCCTCATGAAATTTTAATGTATTTTCTTAAAATAGGAGTTGACAAACGATTTTAATAGTGATATTTTATGTATAAAGATGTTAGCACTCTACCTCATTGAGTGCTAACAACACAAACGGAAGATTCAAATATTAGCAATTTGAATTCATATTCCGTTTCATCAATGCAACATCACTTGCAAGAAAAAACAAACTTCTTAGTTTGAGAAAGAGGGGATTATGCAGTTAGATGACAGAAAGCTTAAGATTTTACAAGCCATAGTTCGTAATTATTTAGAAACTGGCGAACCAGTCGGCTCTAGAACAATTTCGAAATATACGGATTTAAATCTAAGTTCTGCAACCATTCGTAATGAAATGGCAGACTTAGAGGAATTAGGCTACATCATTCAGCCGCACACCTCTGCCGGACGAATTCCATCTGATAAGGGATATCGACTTTATGTAGATACCATGATGGAGGATAAGGTAACAGAAGTCGAAAACATGCGAGAAATGTTGCTTGAAAAGGCTGATAAGATGGAAACCTTATTACAACAAGTTGCAAAACTTCTTGCTGTGAATACGAACTATGCAACTATGGTTACATCACCACAATATCGTTCAAGAAAAGTTAAATTCCTTCAAGTTTCAGAAGTTGACACGACACAGATTTTAACAGTTATTGTATTAGAAGGCAATATCGTAAAGAATAAGATAATTGCAATTGAGGAACCATTAGATAAGGAAACACTTCTAAGATTAAACATTGTATTAAATACGTTCCTTCAAGGTTTGGATTTAAGTGAAATTAATCTAGCATTAATCCGTAAGATGAAGGAACAAGCGGCAGAACATAGCTCTGTGGTTAGTGATATTTTAGATGCTGTTGCACAAGCTATAAGTGAAGAAGATGATATTCAAATCTTTACTAGCGGAGCAACGAACATTCTGAAATATCCAGAATTAAATGACATGGAGAAAGCCAGCGAATTACTCTACACTTTAGAGGAAAAAAAGCAGCTGACTAATCTTATGAACAATGAAGTTTCCAATGGCGAAAATCGTGGTATACAGGTTTACATTGGAAATGAAACACCAGTAGACTCTATGAAGGATTGTGCAGTAGTTACTGCTACTTATCAAATTGAAGAAGGTGTTTATGGTAAAATTGGCATCATTGGTCCTAAGAGAATGGATTATGAAAGAGTTGTTAGTACACTACAAAATCTAATGTGTCAGTTGGATGATATATTTAAGAAAGACAATCAAAGATAAAGAAAGAAGGGTGACATAGACGTGGCGGATAACATGGATTTTAAAGATCTGATGGCTGATGAAGTAGAAGATATGATGGAAAAAGACATAGCGAATGCAGAAAAAGCTTCAGAAACTATCGACCAGGAGAATCAATCGGAAGTTGTGGAAGATACGACTGAGCAGGAAGATGCTGACGGTGAGGTTTGTGATGAAGATTCGTCTACAGAAGACGGTGGGAAAGAGAAAAAATCCTTTTTTAAGAAGAAAGATAAGAAAGACAAAAAGGATGAAAAGATCGATGAATTAACAGACCGATTAATGCGTAATATGGCAGAGTTTGATAATTTCCGTAAGCGTACAGAAAAAGAAAAGTCTCAAATGTTTGAAATTGGAGCAAAAGATATTATTGAACGTATCCTACCAGTTATCGATAATTTTGAACGTGGATTGGCTGCTGTAACAGAAGAAGAAAAAGATAGTGCTTTTGTTCAGGGTATTGAAAAAATCTACAAGCAACTAGTTACTACTTTGGAAGCTGCGGGTGTAAAACAGATTGAATCCGTAGGAAAAGAATTTAATCCTGATTTTCATAATGCAGTAATGCATACAGATGATGAGGAATACGGCGAAAATACCGTAGTAGAAGAATTCCAAAAAGGATATATGTACCGTGAAACAGTCGTTCGACATAGCATGGTTAAAGTAGTGAACTAATAGAGTTCAATCATTTAATAATCAGTAATTTTTCTTAATAAAAAAACAAGTAAAAAGTTATTTGATTATAGATAATACACATTGGATTAGTAAAATTGGTTATTTTATAGTACAAGAGAATGTAAATTCATTCCTTGTCCTCAATAAATAGATTTCCAAAAAAATTAGGAGGAATATATTATGGGAAAAATCATTGGTATTGATTTAGGAACAACGAACTCATGTGTTGCCGTAATGGAAGGTGGAAAGCCAGTAGTTATAGCAAATACAGAAGGTTCTAGAACTACTCCATCTGTAGTAGCTTTTACAAAATCAGGAGAAAGAATTGTTGGTGAACCTGCAAAACGTCAGGCAGTTACCAATGCTGATAAGACAATCTCTTCTATCAAGAGACATATGGGTACAGATTACAAAGTAACAATTGATGACAAAAAATTCACTCCACAAGAAATTTCTGCAATGGTTCTTCAGAAATTAAAGGCAGATGCAGAAGGATATCTTGGTGAAAAGGTTTCAGAAGCTGTTATTACAGTTCCTGCTTACTTTAACGATGCTCAAAGACAGGCAACAAAAGATGCTGGTAAGATCGCTGGTCTTGATGTTAAGAGAATTATTAACGAGCCTACAGCAGCAGCGCTTGCTTACGGTCTTGATAATGAACATGAGCAAAAAATCATGGTTTACGACTTAGGTGGTGGTACTTTTGACGTTTCTATCATTGAAATCGGTGATGGCGTTATCGAAGTACTTGCAACTTCCGGTGATAATAGACTCGGTGGTGATGACTTCGATGAAAGAGTAACACGTTACTTTATTGATGAATTTAAGAAGGCAGAAGGCGTTGACTTATCTACAGATAAGATGGCACTTCAAAGATTAAGAGAAGCTGCAGAGAAAGCGAAGAAAGAGTTATCTTCTGCAACTACAACAAACATTAACCTTCCTTTCATCACAGCAACAAGTGAAGGTCCAAAGCACTTTGATATTAACTTAACACGTGCTAAATTTGATGAATTAACACATGATTTAGTAGAGAGAACTGCTATCCCTGTTCAGAATGCATTAAGAGATGCTGGAGTAGCTCCATCTGAACTTGGCAAAGTATTATTAGTAGGTGGTTCCACACGTATTCCTGCTGTTCAGGATAAGGTAAAACAATTAACAGGACATGAGCCAAGCAAGAGCTTAAACCCAGATGAATGTGTTGCAATTGGAGCAAGTGTTCAGGGTGGTAAGTTAGCTGGTGATACTGGTGCAGGTGACATCTTACTTCTTGACGTAACTCCACTTTCACTTTCAATTGAGACAATGGGTGGTATTGCAACAAGATTAATTGAGAGAAATACAACAATCCCTACAAAGAAGAGCCAGATATTCTCAACAGCTGCAGATAATCAGACAGCAGTAGACATCAATGTAGTACAGGGTGAAAGACAGTTTGCGAAAGACAACAAGAGTCTTGGACAATTCCGTCTTGATGGAATTCCACCAGCAAGAAGAGGTGTTCCACAGATCGAAGTTACATTTGATATCGATGCAAATGGTATCGTAAATGTATCAGCAAAAGATCTTGGAACTGGTAAGGAACAGCATATCACAATTACTGCTGGTTCTAACATGTCTGACAGCGATATTGAAAAGGCTGTAAAAGAGGCTGCAGAATACGAAGCTCAAGATAAGAAGCGTAAAGAAGCAGTTGACACCAGAAATGATGCAGATTCTATCGTATTCCAGACAGAAAAAGCATTAAGTGAAGTTGGCGATAAAGTAAGTGCTGATGAAAAGGCTGCTGTAGAAGCTGACTTAAATCACTTAAAGGATTTAGTTGCAAAAGCAAATCCAGAAGTTATGTCAGAAGGCGAAGTAGAAGATATTAAGGCTGCAAAAGAGAAGTTAATGAATAGTGCTCAAGCAGTATTTGCAAAACTTTATGAAGGTGCACAAGGTGCAGCAGGCGCAGGCCCAGATATGTCCGGTGCAGATCCACAGGGTGGAACTTATGCAGGTGATGACGTAGTAGATGGAGATTATAGGGAAGTATAATTGAGCAAAAAGCGCTCATGGAGCGCTTTTCGCAACCCCTAAGTATGGATATTTCCTACTTAAATTAGGAGCAAAAAGTGCTCATGGAGCACTTTTCGCAACCCCGAAATGTGATGTTTTCCTAATGCAATTGGGAGCAAAAAGCTTAAAAATAAGGGTTGCTTCTTTTCTGTAATTTCGTTATAATATTTTATTCAGACAAGGTATTTTGTAGAGAATTACCTTGTGAAGTATGCTAAGCTGTCTTATGGTTACTGGCGGTAATCGTGAGACAGCTATTTGCGAATACATGTATAATTGTGACGGGAGGTCACTTATCGAAATTAGTAACGCTGCAATTTGTGCCAGTGTACAAAATTTATTTATGTTGTGTTAGGGTGCCAATATGCGGTAGATGGATAATGTGAATGTTGGAGGATAGTTATAGTTATGGCAGATAAGAGAGATTATTACGAGGTGCTTGGGATTTCTAGAAGTGCATCGGACGATGAAGTCAAAAAAGCCTACCGAAAGCTTGCAAAGAAATACCATCCGGATGCAAATCCAGGGGATAAAACTGCGGAAGCAAAATTTAAAGAGGCATCCGAGGCATATGCAGTCTTAAGTGACCCAGAGAAAAAGAGACAATATGACCAGTTTGGTCATGCTGCCTTTGAACAAGGTGGCGGCGGAGCTGGTGGCTTTGATTTTAATATGGGTGATATGGGAGATATCTTTGGAGATATCTTCGGTGACATCTTTGGCGGTGGAAGAAGATCTCGTGCCAGCAATGGTCCGATGAATGGCGCGAACTTACGTACTGCTATTCGTATAACCTTTGAAGAAGCTGTATTTGGCTGTGAGAAGGAACTTGAATTGTCATTAAAAGATGAATGTGAAACTTGTCATGGTTCTGGTGCAAAACCTGGTAGCACACCGGAAACATGCCAAAAGTGTAATGGTAAAGGACAGGTAACCTTTACTCAACAATCTTTGTTTGGAATGGTTCGAAATGTCCAAACATGTCCAGATTGTCGTGGTACTGGTAAAATCATCAAGGAAAAATGTTCTGATTGTTATGGTAGCGGTTATATCAGCCGAAAGAAAAAGATTCAAGTTACTGTTCCGGCAGGTATTGATAATGGCCAAAGTATTCGTATCCGTGGTAAAGGAGAACCTGGAACCAACGGTGGAGAACGTGGTGACTTATTAGTGGAAGTAAATGTTAGCAGACATCCAATCTTCCAGAGACAAGACTACGATATTTACTCTACAGCACCAATGACATTTACTCAAGCAGCACTCGGTGGAGATGTAAGAATCAGTACTGTTGATGGAGATGTCCTATACGAAGTAAAACCAGGTACTCAAACAGACACTAAAGTACGTCTTCGTGGAAAAGGTGTTCCTACTTTACGTAATAAAGATGTGCGTGGAGATCACTATGTAACTTTAGTTGTTCAAGTTCCGACTAAACTTAATAATGAGCAAAAAGACTTGTTAAAGAAATTTGAAGAATCGGTATCTGGTAAAAAAACAGAGGATGCTTCTGAGGATACAAAAGAGAAGAAAAAGAAATTTTTCGGAAAATAATCTTAAATAGAATGGAATAAGCTTCCATAATGAATTGAGGTATGAGACAGATTGTTTTATACCTTGGAAGGTATGCAACCAGGAGGATGTACATGAAGTGGAAAAAATTATCGTTGGAAACAACGACGGTAGCTGTTGACCTTGTTTGTGATATGCTTCTTTCCCTTGGAATTGAAGGAATTGAAGTAGTAGATAAGGTACCGATTACCGAAGAAGAGAAGAAAAAGATGTTTATCGATATTCTTCCTGAGTTAGGTGAGGATGACGGTATAGCAATAATAAATTTTTACCTAGAAAATGAAGAAGATTTGCCTTCGCTGAAAGTTTCAATAAATGAGGGGTTAGAAGAACTACGTGACTTTGTGGAAGTTGGTAGTGGGAAACTCACGTTATCTGAAACAGAAGATAAGGATTGGATAAACAATTGGAAAGAATTTTTTAAACCATTTCGTGTGGATGATACTATTGTAATCAAACCAACTTGGGAGAAACTAGAAGAAAAGAAAGAAACAGACCTAGTTATCGAGATTGATCCTGGAACTGCTTTTGGAACGGGTTCTCATGAGACAACAAAGTTATGTATTCTTAATATGAAGAAATACATGAATCCAGGAGCAACTCTATTAGATGTTGGATGTGGTAGTGGCATACTTACTATTATAGGTAGAAAACTGGGTGCAAAAACAGCAGTTGCAATTGATATCGATGAAAATGCAGTAAGTGCCTCGAAGGAAAATTGTGATGTGAATCAATTAGATGCTGTGTTATGTCAATCCTTTGAAACTGCGACGAGAACGGAAGGTAGAATTGAACTCTTTGATGGTAATGTTATAGAGGATAGAGACTTAAGAGCACGCATCGGTCTTAATAGCTATGATTTTGTAGTAGCAAATATTTTAGCAGATATTATTATACCATTGTCTAAAGTTGTAGGTGAGTTTATGAAGCCAGGTGCTTATTTTGTTAGTTCTGGAATCATAGATATGAAAGCAGAGGAAGTGAAAGAAGCCATTGTAAAGAATGGATTTATCATAGAAGAAATCACAACAATGGGAGACTGGACTTCTATTGTAGCGAAAAAACCAGAGTAAAATAAAAAGTGGGTTGAAGCGGTATCGTTTTCAAAACCCCACTTTTTTTATGTGTAGCAATCTTTTTTGTTACATGTTATAATGTCGTATGAAAAAACTATTCTAATAGAAAAATTGATTTTTGCATGTGATTTTGCAGATGGGAGAGTAAATGTATCGATTTTATATTGAATCAACCAAGATTTCGGATACAACAATTTGCATCGATGGTGCAGATGTTAATCATATAAAAAATGTTCTTCGTATGAAAATAGGAGAAAAATTAATCGCTTGTGATGGACAAGGTAACGATTATTGTTGTATAATAGCAGAGTTTGCAAAAGATAATATTATATTGTCTATAACGGAGCGGAGAAAAACCGATACTGAGTTACCTGCGAAATTAATTTTGTTTCAAGGTTTACCTAAGAAGGATAAGATGGAAATGATTATCCAAAAGGCAGTAGAACTTGGTGCTTATGAAATTGTTCCAGTCATGATGAAACGAACGATTGTTAAGTTAGAGGATAAAAAAAAGGAACAAAAAAAACTAGAACGTTGGCAGGCAATTGCTGAAGGGGCTGCAAAGCAATCTGGTAGAGGATTCATACCAAAGGTTCATGAAGTGGTTTCTTATAAAGAGGCGGTAACAATGGCATCGGAATGTAATATGGCATTATTACCTTACGAATGTGCCAGCGGAATGAAAGAAACGAGAGCATTAATTAATCAGTCGAAAGAGAAAAGCTCTATAGGTATTATGATTGGACCAGAAGGTGGTTTCGAGGATGAAGAAGTAACATTAGCAAAGGACCATGGGATCACACCAATCACTCTTGGGAAACGTATTCTACGAACTGAAACAGCAGGCCTTGCAATTCTTTCTTACTTAATGTTAACTTTAGAGGAGTAAGAGTAATGGCGAAAAATGCCAACTTGGAGGTAGTATGATAGCTTATTTAGATAATGCCGCTACAACAAAAGCATCGGATTCAGTGCGTGATATTATGGTGGATGCACTTTGCGATAACTTTGGAAACCCTTCCTCTATGCATCGAAAAGGAATGGAAGCGGAACGATACATTAAAGATGCGAAAGAGTCAATAGCAAAGCTTCTTAAGGTAGAGCCGAAGGAGATAATATTTACCTCAGGAGGCACAGAATCAAATAATATGGCCTTAATTGGTACAGCACTTGCGTACAAAAGAGCAGGGAAACATATTATAACAACACAATTTGAACATTCGTCAGTGCACAATCCTTTAATCGCACTTGAGGATTATGGATTTCGTATCAGCTTTGTACCAGTGGATCAAAATGGTAAAGTAATTGAGGAAGCACTATTAAAAGAGATTTGTGATGATACTATATTAGTATCCATTATGTATGTCAATAACGAGGTTGGAGCCATACAAGATATTGCTAGATTATCAAAACTAGTAAAAGAGAAAAAATCGGACATTTTATTTCATACTGATGCAATCCAATGCTTTGGAAAATTTAAGATTTTCCCAAAGAAAGAAGGAATTGATTTAATGTCGGTTAGCGGCCATAAGTTCCACGGACCCAAAGGTGCTGGATTTTTATATATCAGAGATAAAGTTAAGATAAAACCAATCATTCATGGTGGTGGACAACAAAAGGGTTACCGTTCTGGCACTGAGAATGTTCCTGCAATTGCTGGACTTTATCAAGCAATAAATGAAATCTATGAGAACCATGAGGAGAAGATCAATCATCTTTATGACTTAAAAACTCATCTGATTGAGGGATTGCAACAGATACCAGAGGTGACAATAAACGCAGTCTATGAAGAACGTGAGGACTTATCACTATCAGAACGAGTGAGGTTAACCGCTCCGCATGTGGTAAGTGCAAGTTTTCAAGGCATTCGTAGTGAAGTATTATTACATGCACTTGAAGATAGAGAGGTTTATGTTTCATCAGGTTCTGCATGTGCTTCGAATCATCCAAGCTTATCAGGTTCTTTGATTGCTATTGGAGTAGAAAAAAGCTTGTTAGACTCTACACTCAGATTTAGCTTTTCTGTCAATACTAAGATGGAAGAAATCGATTATGCACTGCAGGTATTGAATGAATTAGTACCTATGTTACGACGTTACACCAGAAAATAAATAGAATGGTAGATTACTATTTCAAGGAGGTTTCATGTATAAAGCATTTTTAATAAAATACGCAGAGATTGGTCTTAAAGGAAAAAATCGTCATATATTTGAAAACGCACTAAAAGACCAAATTCGTTATAATTTAAATAAATTAGGGAATTTTGAAGTATCTAGAGAACAGGGCCGTGTTTTTGTAGAGTGCCCAGGTGATTTCGATTATGATGAAACCGTTGCGGCTTTACAAAGAGTTTTCGGTATTACCGGAATTAGCCCAGTCGTTGTTATTGAATCAACGGAGTGGGAAGTTGTAAAGCAAGAAGTTGGTGATTATGTAGAAAAATTTTATGGACGCAAGCCATTTACGTTTAAAGTTGAGGCGAAACGTGGCAACAAACAGTATCCAATCACATCTCCAGAAATCTGTTCTAAGATGGGAGCTTATTTGTTAGATCGTTTTCCAGAATTGTCTGTAGATGTTCACAAACCACAGGAATACATTACAGTTGAAATTCGCAATAAAGCCTATGTATATTCGAACACTTTAAAAGGACCAGGTGGTATGCCAGTAGGGACAGGCGGAAAAGCAATGTTATTGTTATCCGGTGGTATTGATAGCCCAGTTGCTGGTTATATGATATCAAAGCGTGGTGTATCAATAGAGGCAACTTATTTTCATGCGCCTCCTTACACTAGTGAGCGTGCGAAACAAAAAGTTGTTGACTTAGCTAAGATTATATCTGCATACACTGGTCCAATTAAGCTTCATATCGTTAATTTTACAGATATACAGTTATATATTTATGAGAAATGTCCTCATGAAGAATTAACAATAATTATGCGTCGTTATATGATGAAAATTGCAGAAGAAATTGCGAATCGCAGTAAATGTCTTGGTTTAATCACTGGTGAGAGTATAGGTCAGGTAGCAAGCCAGACCATGCATTCCTTAGCAGCAACGAACGCTGTGTGTACAATGCCTGTCTATCGTCCATTAATCGGTATGGATAAGCAAGAGATTATTGATATCTCTGAACGAATTGGGACATATGAAACATCAGTACTACCATTTGAAGATTGCTGTACAATTTTTGTTGCGAAACATCCTGTAACAAGACCAGTACTTTCAGTGATTGAAAAGAATGAACTTAATCTAGCAGAAAAAATTGAGGATATGGTAAAGACAGCGATTAATACGAGAGAGGTCATTACTGTAAAGTAATTCTTTGATTAATAGGTGATTACTCCCAGAGTAATTTCCTATTAATTAAAAAAACAGTTGTTATCAGAAGATAACAACTGTTTGATTATGTTTTATTACTCAACGATGTAAGGTTTTAAGATAGCTAAAATTTCATCCATGCTATCATCGCCATGAATATTAAGTTCGATAGGCTTAGATAAATCTAAGCTAAAGATACCCATAATAGACTTTGCATCGATAACATATCTTCCGGATACTAAATCAAAATCTGAATCGAATTTAGTAACATCGTTTACAAAGGACTTAACCTTATCAATTGAATTTAATGAAATCTTTACTGTTTTCATGAGATATTCCTCCTTAATGATGTTGATGTATTATTCAAGCCCATAGCGGAAAAGTGTAAACCCCGCAGGATACTATGAATTTATGGTACCTTACATTCCAATTTAGTTGGAATACAAAGGAAACCTTTCTCACTACTATACTACATTTAACCAAAATAAATGTCAATATACAAAGTGTAGAAAAAAAGATGATAATTTTATAATAGTTATTGGTTTATTTTTGGGTAAGCCTGAATATAGAAAGGATTGTAGTTACAAATGCAAGAAATTGACAAAATGAATACAAGTAATACCTACAAAACTAATAAGAATAAAAATGTAATGGGGAAAAAGGTGGCTTTTTTGACACTTGGTTGTAAGGTGAATTCCTATGAGACTGAAGCCATGCAGCAACTATTTTTAGATGCTGGTGCAACAATAGTAGATTTTGAAGAAGTTTCTGATATTTATGTTGTAAATACCTGTACTGTAACCAACATCGCAGATCGAAAATCACGCCAAATGCTTCACAAAGCAAAAAAACATAATCCAGACTCCATAGTGATTGCAGTTGGGTGTTATGTTCAGGCTGCAAAAGAAGCATTGCTTGAAGATGATACGGTTGATTTAGTGATCGGAAATAATAAAAAGAACGAAATAGTTTCTTTGGTGGACGAATATTATGAAAATCAGAGTAATTATGCTGTTATTGATATTGATACGGATTATGAATATGAGGAATTGGCCATTGCCGCGGTTACAGAAAAAACACGAGCTTATATAAAAATTCAAGATGGTTGCAATCAGTTTTGTAGTTACTGCATTATTCCTTACGCTCGTGGAAGGATTAGAAGTAGAAGCGAAGAAGAAATCAAAAAAGAAGTAATTCGTCTTGTAGAAAATGGATATCAAGAAATTGTACTTACTGGTATTCATTTATCTTCTTATGGACTTGAAACGCTTTCTGTTAAAGAACAAGCAGCTTTACTTCCTGAGAATGGAATTTCTCCATTAGTAACACTTATTCTAGGGTTAAGTGAGATTGAAGGTCTTAACAGAATACGTTTAAGTTCTTTAGAACCAAGAATAATCACGGAAGAATTTGTTAAGACTCTTGCTAGTAAATCAAAATTATGCCCTCACTTTCATTTATCTCTACAAAGTGGTAGTAAAGAAACATTAGCTAGAATGAATCGCAAATATACTCCTAACGATTATTATGATCGTTGTGAGATTATTCGGAAATATTATAAAAATCCCGCAATTACTACCGATGTAATCGTTGGATTCCCTGGGGAAACAGAAGAAGAATTTGAAGAAACTAGGGCTTTCCTTGAAAAAGTTCAATTTTCTCAGATGCATATATTTAAATATTCAAAGAGAAAAGGAACCAAAGCAGAGTCAATGCCAAATCAAGTACCAGAACAAACAAAATCAAAACGTAGTGATATTTTGTTTGAGTTAGAAAAAAAGATGAGAACAAAATATTTGAATTCTTTTATCGGATCTGAGGAAATTGTTTTGACTGAAGAAGAGACAAAAATAGAAAATACGGTTTATATGATTGGTCATACTACTCGTTATGTTAAAGTGGCTATACCTGCACCAGGTTTGAAAAGTAATGAGTTAATAAACGTCCGTATTACAGGATACTTGAATGAAGATGTTTTGCTTTCCGAAATAATAGATTGAAATTTCCGAACATTTGTATTATGATATTATTAAGTTGCAAATAGAGGAACGGTCCAAAATGGAATTGTAATTTTCGGATATTGCGGTTTGTTAAATGATTACCGTTGACTGGGAAGGGTGTGGTGAGATGCAGGAGATAAACAATACACAATATTTTAGAGTTCAGAAACAGCCGGAAATCGTGGTAAAGGATGTTATTGACATCGTTTATCTCGCTTTAACTGAGAAAGGATATAATCCAGTGAATCAAATTGTTGGATATATCATGTCCGGAGATCCGACCTATATCACAAACCACAGAAATGCCAGAAGTTTGATAATGAAAGTCGAACGTGATGAGATTTTAGAGGAATTAATGAATTATTATATCGATAATCATTTAAAAAGAAGATAAGGGTATGGAATTAATACAAGAAGAGCCAGTTAACTGACTTTCTTGTCTTGATTTAATAGAAAAGTGGTGTTATGCTACTTTTCTATTAATGATAAATTTCAGAGGTTAATAAGCGGAATGAGAATAATGGGTTTGGATTATGGCTCTGTGACAGTAGGTGTAGCCATTAGTGATAGTTTAAAACTTACTGCACAGGGTGTGGAAGTTATACGAAGAAAGTCAGAGACAAAACTTCGTCAGACTCTAGCACGTATTGAAGAATTGATAAAACAATATGAAGTAGAAGAAATTGTACTTGGGTTTCCGAAGAATATGAACAATACCATAGGGGAACGTGCTGAGAAATCAGAAGAATTTGCGGAGCATCTTCGACGTAGAACAGGACTACCTGTAGTACTATGGGACGAGCGGTTAACAACCGTTGCTGCACATCAGGTTTTAAATGCAGGTGAAGTTAGTCTCAAGAAGAAGATGGAGGTAGTTGATAAACTTGCTGCTGTATTCATTTTGCAAGGCTATTTAGACTACTTATCGAACAAAAAAGAATTAGATAAATTAGATTCACTATAATAATTTTTCTTTACCTTTGAAGTATTACAACAGATACTTTTAAAGTAGCAAGGAATTATTTCTAGTGAATATATTGTAAGAGAGGATTTAATAGTAGATGGAAGATAATAGAAAAGTTAGCTTCTTTACCGAGGACAACGAGGAAGTAATTTTTTATGTGCTTGAACAAACGAAGCTAAACGGTACAGAGTACTTATTAGTAACAGAAGATATCGATGCTGAAGAGGCCGACGCATATATTTTAAAAGATGTATCAACAGATGAAAGTTCGGATGCTGTTTATGACATGGTAGAAGATGATAATGAGATAGAAGCTATTGCAGCTTTATTTGAAGAATTGTTAGAGGATACAGATATTATAACTGAATAAATTTTATATAGAACGATATAAGTTTCGCTATGAAACTAGGTAGTAGCTACCTTTGATTGTTGTGCAACAAGATAAAGAATAATACAATTTATATTGACAGTGATATGCATAGAATTTTGAATTTATCGAATGGCAAGTTTAATGATTAGTACATCCATAATTTTAGTTAATAATAAAGCAAGATAAAATTAAAGTACAAGTAAAAATCAAAAAGCACGATAAAATTAATGTGCAAGATTAAATCAAGTGCAAGATTTTATTAAACTGCAAATGTTATAAAAAATTAGGGATATATTGTCATTATATTGGAATTTTTCACGATGTGATTTGATTGACAAATAATAGAAATCGTGTTTTATATGAATACAGATGTTTGGACAATATTGGATGATTAAAAGAATTAATAATATACAATCATATTAATACAATCATTGAGAACCATGTCCAACATTAAATACTGATAGATTGAATTAATAATATTTATAATTAAAAATTTAAATATTCATGACGAAAAAATAAAAACTTTTACAAAAATACTTAATAGGTATTTATCATAAAAAAAGTAAACAAAGATTTTTATAGGAATAATAAAAGCTAAATTATTTATGATAAAAGCTTATGTAATAAAGTTTTTATAAGTAAAGATAATGAAAAGTAAAATTTTATGATAAGAAAAATAAAAATATAAAATTCTATGATAAGAAAATAAAATATAATATTAAGAAAAACCAATGAAAAATAAAGTTTTATGATAAATAAAATAAAAAACAAAGTATTTATAAAAGAGAATAACGAATAAAAATAAACGTTATGATATGATTAAGAAAATAAAAAGTTTATTTATAGTAAGTAATTTGAATAATAAATAATCTATTTATGAACAAAATAGAATGAAATTCACGTAAGCAAACGTAACATTGGAATGAGCAAGAGAAGTAGGTGATGGAATGTCAGATATGCAGGAAAACTTTAAATCCTTACTCAAACAAAATGGGTTAAAGGTAACGACACAACGTATCGCTATCCTAGAGGTGTTAAGTAATCGGCCGGATGAGCACCTGACAGCTGAGGATATCTATGATTGTGTAAAAAACATGTATCCTGATATTGGGTTAGCCACAGTATATCGTACCATACAGGTATTATCAGAGTTAAAACTTATTGATAAACTTAATTTGAATGATGGATTTGTTCGGTATGAAATTGGCAAAGGCAGTAAGGAAGACTGTCACCATCATCACCATTTGATTTGTGTGAATTGTGGGCAAGTATTTACATTTCAAGATGATTTATTAGAGAATTTAGAGCAAAAAATAGAAGCGACCATGGATTTTCAAGTATTAAATCATGAGGTGAAATTATTTGGTATTTGCAGTACATGCAAGAATATCGCAGAGAATGATGCAAAAAATCAAAATGAATAGGTATGTCCACTTCCAAACGTTTGCCCGACGAAATTACATATAAAATTTTGGAGGTGCAATTTTGAAAGGAAAAGAAAATAGTAAAGAAAGCAACATTGAAAACAAAAACAGCCAGACGGATTCCGGAGGAGTGAGTCGTAAAAACACTAATATGGACCGAAACAATCGCATGAGAAGAAAGCCAAGACCTTTTAAGGTAGAACGTGCTGTGAATAATAATAAGGTTGAACTTACAGTTCCGGTTGAAACGCCAGAACTAGATGCGAAACCTGCGGTTAAGATTATACCACTTGGTGGTTTAGAGCAAATCGGTATGAATATAACTGCGTTTGAGTATCAGGATAGTATTATAGTCGTTGATTGTGGATTAGCGTTCCCAGAAGATGAGATGCTTGGAATTGACCTTGTTATACCTGATATAACTTATCTTAAAGATAATATTGCGAAGGTGAAAGGATTTGTTATCACCCATGGTCATGAGGATCACATAGGCTCTTTGCCATATGTAATCAAAGATATTAATGTTCCAATCTATGCAACGAAACTTACTTTAGGAATTATTGAGAACAAATTAAAAGAACACAATTTATTAAAATCTACAAAACGTAAAGTTATCAAGTATGGACAATCCATTAATTTAGGATGTTTCCGTATTGAATTTATTCGTACCAATCATAGTATTGCAGATGCTGCTGCGCTAGCAATCTATTCACCGGCAGGTATTATAGTTCATACCGGTGACTTTAAAGTGGATTATACTCCGGTTTTTGGAGAAACCATAGATTTACAAAAATTCGGTGAACTTGGAAAGAAAGGTGTGCTTGCACTCATGTGCGACAGTACCAATGTTATGCGTCCTGGATATACGATGTCAGAACGCACCGTTGGAAAAACCTTTGATAATATATTTGCAGAGAATTCGAAACACCGTATTATAGTTGCAACATTTGCTTCTAATGTTGATCGTGTTCAACAGATTATAAATTCTGCTGTGAAATATAACCGTAAAGTTGTAATTGAGGGTAGAAGTATGGTAAATATCATCTCTACAGCTACAGAACTTGGTTATATTACGGTTCCAGATAATGTTTTGATTGACATTGAACAGATGAAGAATTACACTGATGATCAGTTGGTATTAATAACAACTGGTAGCCAGGGTGAGGCTATGGCCGCATTATCTCGTATGGCTGCCTCCATACATCGTAAGATTTCGATTACTCCTGGGGATACTGTTATATTTAGTTCTACTCCAATACCAGGCAATGAAAAGAATGTTTCAAAGATTATCAATGAACTCTCTATGAAGGGTGCTAAGGTAATCTTCCAAGATACACACGTATCTGGTCATGCTTGTCAGGAAGAGATAAAACTTATTTATGCTTTAACAAAACCTAAATTTGCGATACCAGTGCATGGTGAATTCCGTCATTTAAAATGTCATGCTGAATTAGCACAAGACATGGGCGTAAAGAAAGAGAATATTGTTATCTTATCATCTGGTGACGTATTATCTTTATCTGAAGATAGAGCGAAGATTGTAGACCATATTCCATCACAAGGTATCTTAGTAGATGGTCTAGGAGTTGGTGATGTTGGTAATATCGTTCTTCGTGATAGACAACACTTATCTGAAAATGGTCTTATTATTGTCGTTGTAACTCTTGAGAAATTTAGCAATCAAGTGTTATCTGGACCAGATATTGTTTCAAGAGGTTTTGTATACGTCAGAGAGTCAGAGAATCTGATGGAAGAAGCAAGAACTGTAGTATGCGATGCTCTTGATAAATGTCTAAACAAGAATATGACTGATTGGGGCAAGATAAAAAATGAAATAAAAGATTCTCTTAGCGATTACTTATGGAAGAAGATGAAGAGAAATCCGATGATTCTTCCAATCATCATGGAGGTATAGCGATAGAGAGGCTTGGAGGCTTAAGATGGCGAAATCCGATAGTACCAAAGTTGCATTAAAGATTACAAGTGCAGTACTTCGAGTATTCTTAAATATCTTATTTTATATTGCGATTATTTTAGTCTTAGTTCAGGCTGTAAAAATCACATATAATTTTTCTTATCAGCTTTTCGGTTCTGTATCTGTGGAAGCAGAGCCAGGAATCGATATAGAATTTCAAATTGCAAAAGGTGAATCTACCATGGATGTCGCTAGAAAACTAGAAGCTGGTAATCTCATTGTTAATAAGTATTCATTTTACTTAAAGACAAAGTTTAAAGAGTATAACATCTATCCTGGTACCTTTATTTTGAACACTTCTATGGACTATGACGAAATATTAGATGTTATAACAGATTATAAGAATTCAATAGTAGATGTAGAAGATGGAGAGAAAGAGGATACGAAAACTACTCCAAATAGCAACGATATACCGTAAGTAGTATCGAAATAAGATAGGAATCATTGTATTACTATCTAATGTCTTGAATTTTAGGGATTCCGTAGCCGTTGTTGAAATTTCTTTTCAAGCGGCTACGAGAGTCCTTTCTTATTGTTTTGTAGAGTTTATTTTATAGTACAAAACTACATTGTAGAGTTACATGAGATGGAGGAAAGTCATGAAAATCGTGGATGAACATATTACCGCGTATATTAATTCTCTAGAATTAGAGTTACCACATTATCTAAAAACATTGGAAAAAGAAGCATTAGAAAATGCTGTGCCGATTATTCGAAAAGAAGCGCAAGCGGTACTTAAGTTTTTTCTTGCGATGAAACAGCCTAAGCAAATACTTGAAGTCGGGACTGCGGTTGGATTTTCCTGTTCTCTGCTCAGTGAATTCATGCCAGAAGATTGTCATATTACGACCATAGAAAAGGTACCATTAAGAATTGCTGAAGCAAAAAAGAATTTAGCGAAAGCAAGAAGATCTTCGGACATTACGCTTGTTATGGGAGATGCAATTGATGCACTGAAGGTAATCAATAAAACAGGAACTTCAGAAGAAGTATCACTTTTTAATCCTTCTGGTAAAAAGCAAACAATAAGTGAGCTTACAGACAGTTATGATTTTATCTTTATGGATGCTGCAAAAGGACAATACATGAACTTTCTTCCTGAGATTATGAGATTACTTCCAGTTAATGGAGTGTTTATTACTGATAATGTACTTCAAGAGGGCAGTATTGCAAAATCAAAGTATAGCATCACAAGAAGGGATAGAACGATTCATACAAGAATGAGGGAGTACTTATATGAATTGACTCATAGGGATGATTTAACAACAATGATTCTGCCAGTCGGGGATGGAATGGCAGTTAGTACTAGAATACGGTAGTGTTATTTGTGCCTGCGTCGTTCTCGCGCAAATATCTAGCCTACCCAAAAGGCATGTGTGAAGAAATAGGAGGAAACTATGTTTCGTAGAGAAAAACCGGAATTGTTAATTCCAGCAAGCAACTTAGAGGTTTTAAAAACAGCAATCATATATGGTGCAGACGCTGTCTACATTGGTGGCGAGATGTACGGATTACGTGCAAAAGCAAAAAACTTTTCTTTAGAAGATATGAAAAAAGGAATTGAGTTTGCACATGAGTATGGTAAAAAAGTTTATGTTACAGCAAATATTACAGCCCATAACCGTGATTTAAAAGGTGTTGAGCAGTATTTCCGTGAGTTAAAAGAGATACAACCAGATGCTTTAATTATCTCAGATCCGGGTGTTTTTGATATTGCAAAAGAGATTGTTCCTGAAATTGAGCTTCATATAAGTACACAAGCTAATAGTACCAATTATCGCACGTATCAGTTTTGGCATAAGCAAGGTGCAGCTCGTGTGGTTTCAGCCCGTGAGCTATCCTTAGAAGAGCTTACGCAACTACGTGCTAATATACCAGAGGAATTAGAGATAGAAACCTTTGTTCATGGAGCGATGTGTATCTCTTATTCTGGACGTTGTCTTTTGAGTAATTACTTTACTGGTAGAGATGCAAATCTTGGAGCCTGTACACATCCTTGTCGTTGGAGATACCATGTAGTAGAAGAGACAAGACCTGGGGAATATATGCCAGTATTTGAAAATGATCGTGGGACTTATATCTTTAATTCCAAAGATCTTTGTATGATTGAGTATATTCCAGAGCTTGTATCAGCAGGTATTGATAGTTTAAAGATTGAAGGACGTATGAAGACGGCACTATATGTTGCAACTGTAGCAAGAACGTATCGAAAAGCAATTGACGATTTCTATGAGTCAGTAGATAAATACCGTGAAAACATGGAGTACTATAAGTCAGAGATTGGAAAGTGTACGTACCGTCAGTTTACAACAGGTTTCTTCTTCCAAAAACCAGATGCCAATACTCAGATTTATGACAACAATGTTTATGTGAAAGAGTATACTTATTTAGGAATTGTTTCTTCACGTAATGCCGAAGGTGCTAGTGAAATGGAACAGAGAAATAAGTTTAGTGTAGGTGATATGGTAGAAATAATGAAGCCAAATGGTGATAACATTCCTACAAAGGTTCTTAAAATCACAGATGAGGAAGGAAATGAAATGGAGAGTTGCCCTCATCCTCAGCAAAAGATATTTGTTACCTTTGATAAAGAAACCTCTCAATATGATTTGATTCGAGTTCAAGAGAAATCTAATAATCAAAATAAGGATTGTGGATGTACTTCCTGTAACGAATAATAAAGAAAGGGAAGGTGAAAATTGTATGATTTTCACCTTCCCTTTCTTTTGATTCATTACTTTGAAATTTTTCTCCCCTCTTTTTTGTGGAGGAGGGTATGTTAGCTACATTCCTATTATTTCTTAGCCTTCGAACAAATCTTTCAACTTTTTTAACGCCTTTTTTTCGATACGACTAACATAACTACGACTTATTCCTAATTTATCTGCAATCTCCCTTTGTGTGATTTCTTTCTCTCCACTTAATCCATACCTCATAACAATGATTTCTCGTTCTCTTTCATTCAAAGCACTGTTTAGAAATGTATAAAGCCGTTTGATGTTTTCTTGAATTTCAAAGATATCTACTATATCTTCATCTGTGCTCTCAATCACATCTAAAAGATTTATTTCATTTCCCTCTTTATCTGAGCCGATAGGTTCATAAAGATATACTTCACGTGCTTGTTTTTTACCACTTCGGAGCATCATTAATAATTCGTTGTCTATACAACGAGAGGCATATGTGGCAAGTCGAATACCCTTATTGGCATCAAAGGTATCGATGGACTTGATTAGTCCAATCGTGCCTATGGAAATTAAGTCGTCGGTTTCTCGATCCGGCGTGTTATACTTCTTAACAATGTGCGCAACTAAACGAAGGTTACGTTCAATTAAAGTATCTCTAGCAACCTTGTTTCCAGCTTTACATTGAAGTAACATCTCGTTTTCTTCCTTGGCGCTTAGCGGTTTCGGAAACGACTTCAAGCGGGCACCTCAACGCTTTGGTTTATTACTACTTTATGTCTAGTGGACAGTTTGCGTGCCTTTCCAACATAAAAAAATATTGAAAAGTAAAAAGTTTTTAACGCCGAATAAAGACAAGCACTGTCACATAAAATGTTATCAATACGATAGGAGAAGTCAGACAATCATGAAGGCGTTTTATCGAAAATTTAAAATTAGAAGACCCATTCGATTTCAGTGGTTACGAAAAAGAGGTAATATAATAATTTGTTTCGAAGTGTTGACGATACTTATCCTTTGTTTTATCTTTCTATGGGACAAAAAAACAACAAATCAATCAATTGAAGTAGCTGTAAATTCCTCAACTGATAAAAAGTATATTAAGTGGGTGGAATTTAATGTGACATATGAGGCTCTTGATAAAGCATACCATTATGATATTGATACTCATAACAAAGAGATTGAACTTCATTTTGTTGAAATATTATCTTTCTTGGGTGCAAAATATGGTGGTGATTTTAAAAAATATAAAGCGAAAGATATGGACCAGCTTGCTAGTAAATTATTAACAGGAAAAGAAACTATAGAGAGTCTTACAAAAGACATGAAGTATTATCCTTATTACTATGAAGCTTATGAGGCGGTTCTTGGTGGTCTTATTGGCGAATATGAGATTGAAGTATATGAAACAAGTCAAAAAAGTAGTGGTAAAACACCTACAGCTACCTTAACGCAAACAGATATAGGTAATAAAAGTCCAACAAGTACACCAATAGAAACTCCAACACCAACAACTGCACCAACAAAAGTATGGGAAAAACGTTATGGATTAAAGGGGTTTTCTCCAATAGCAAAGAATTATTATTATTATGATTATGATGATTTTGGAGCATCCAGGAGCTATGGTTACAAACGAGTACATCTTGGGCATGACATGATGGGGCAAGTAGGATCTCCTATTATTGCAGTAGAATCTGGTTACATAGAAGCATTAGGTTGGAATCAATATGGTGGTTGGCGCATTGGAATTCGTAGCTTTGATGGAAAACGCTATTATTATTACGCTCATTTGAGAAAGAATTATCCTTATAACAAAGAATTAAAAGTAGGCAATATCGTATCTGCTGGTGATGTAATTGGTTATCTTGGTAGAACAGGTTATAGTACAAAAGAAAATACAAATAATATTACTACCTCACATCTTCATTTTGGATTACAGTTAATTTTTGATGAATCACAGAAAGAAGGGAACAATGAGATTTGGGTAGATACGTATGCACTTACAAAATTTCTATATCGAAATCGTTCAGAGACCTATAAAGAGGTAGAGTCGAAAGAATATCATAGGATTTTTTCTATGAAAGATCCTTCTGTTGAGCAATATGAAAACAGTTTAAATAAAGAAGAGCTAAAAGAAAGTGATCCTTATGAAAATTCGGAGGAAAAGGATCTGCCAAACGAAGGTGTAATTAAGGATTATTAATAAAAAAAGTCTTTCACGAATGGCATACTATATTAAGAAAATTATTTTACGAAACAGTTCACCTATGAGTAACTTTATTTGAAGTAACCTAAAATTAATTAAAATGCATGAAATAGAAATGAAAATAAAATAGTTGATTACTATAATAGGAATACTTCAGCGAAAGGAAAGGATGTTCAGTGATGAAAGTACTAGCAAGATATGGTTCTGAAAACTATAAAAAATTAAATCAAATGTTTCTTGGGCTGCTACTGCCGTGTGCACCAGTAATATTGCACTGCAGGGCAGCCTGCAGTTTATCAGTTATGCATAAAACAAATGCGCAGTTAGAGGTGTTTAGTTGCTTTCTTCATTTAATTCTTAGTAATGAGCTATTAATTTATCCATTAGTCAAAACGGAGGACTTTACTGTTTATCTTATCTATCAAGAGGACATGCTTTTGGAGGCGGTAAATGAGAAAAGAGCTAAGATTTTATTAAAAGGATACCACTATCCCAATGGTAATCTCATGGATAAGCTTAATAAGTTGTCAATGCGGCTAAATGAATATTTTTATGAGGAGAAAACATTCCCCCATGAATTAGGAGTATTTCTAGGTTATCCAATGGATGATATTTTAGATTTTATAAAAGAAAGCGGTAAAAATTCTTTAGTTACTGGATATTGGAAAGTTTATAACAATGTTGAGGATGCTGAAAAAGTATTTGCTTATTTTGATCTTGCAAAGGAAGAAATTTACCAGTGGTATCTAAGAAATCAAAGGTTGCGTTTTTAAAACTTATCGTATACAATGTTAAGGATATCATTTGGAAAGGCTTGGTGTGATACATGGCGGAAATAAAAAAAACAAAAGCTGTCATTATGGAGAATGAAAAACTCTGTGATGGTATCTATAGTATATGGTTAAAGGAAGAATCCATCGCAAAGGTTGCGAAACCTGGTCAATTTCTTTCGATTTACTGTAAGGAGGGAAGTCGTTTACTTCCACGTCCTATTAGTATCTGTGAAATCAATGAAGAGAAAACCATGTTGCGAATCGTTTTTCGTATTGCTGGCGCAGGGACAGTTGAATTAGCAGACGCGAAAAAATTGGACGAAATTGAAATCATGGGGCCGCTAGGTAATGGGTTTTTCCTTGAAAATACATCTAATTCTATCTTAATTGGTGGTGGCATTGGAATTCCTCCAATGTTAGAACTCGCAAAAAATCTCCCTGGGAAAAAACAAATAGTGCTTGGATATCGTTCTGAAACATTTTTAGTGGATGAGTTTAAGTTATATGGAGAAGTAATCATTGCTACGGAAGATGGTAGTGTTGGTACAAAAGGAAATGTTATCGACGCTATGCGTGAGCATGGAATTACGGAAGGTATGATTTTTGCATGTGGTCCAACTCCGATGCTTCGAGGGGTTAAAAACTTTGCTAGTGAACATAATATGACAGCTCAAATATCCATGGAAGAACGTATGGCATGTGGAATTGGTGCTTGTCTTGCTTGTGTGTGCAAATCGAAAGAAAAGGATCATCATACCAATGTCAATAATAAAAGAGTCTGCAAAGACGGTCCTGTTTTCTATGCAGATGAAATCGAATTATAAAGTAGAGAAAACATCACGCACAAGAAGGTAGGAAGAGTGAAGGATATCTTTCACTAAGAAAGTTTCAGAAATGAGGTTAAGTATGAATACAAAAGTTACAATTGCAGGAGTTACGTTTAAAAACCCAGTTACAACGGCATCCGGAACTTTTGGTTCCGGGATGGAATATAGCGAATTCGTTGATCTAAATCGTCTTGGAGCGGTAACTACAAAAGGAGTTTCTAGTGTTCCTTGGCCAGGAAATCCTGTTCCTAGAATTGCAGAAACTTATAGTGGTATGTTGAATGCAATAGGGTTGCAAAATCCTGGTGTTGACATGTTTGTAGAACGCGATTTGGAGTTTCTAAAGAAATTTGATACGAATGTTATTGTGAATGTCTGTGGGAAATCCATTAAAGAATATGTGGAAGTGGTAGAACGTCTGTCCGATGAGGCAGTCGACTTATTAGAGATTAATATTTCATGTCCTAATGTAAAAGAAGGATGTATCGCTTTCGGGCAAGATCCTAAGATGATTGCTATGATAATGGACGAGATTAAAAGACATGCGAAGCAACCGGTTATTGTAAAGCTTAGTCCAAATGTTACTGACATTACAGAGATGGCTAAGGCAGCAGAAGCTGGAGGTGCTGATGCACTTTCTTTAATCAACACTCTAACTGGAATGAAGATTGATATTAATCGCAGAGCATTTGCAATTGCAAATAAGACAGGTGGTATGTCAGGACCTGCGGTTAAGCCAATTGCGGTACGTATGGTATATCAGGTTGCAAACGCGGTTAAGCTTCCTATTATAGGTATGGGCGGAATTCAAAATGCAGAAGATGCCCTTGAATTTATTATGGCAGGAGCAACGGTTGTAGCAGTTGGTACTGCTAATTTTGTAAATCCTTATGCTACAGTTGAAGTTATCGAAGGTATCGAAGACTACATGAGAAAAAATCAAGTAAGCGACATTAGTGAATTGATCGGTTGTGTGAAATAAGTATAGTTAGTAAATAATATTTCAAAAGTCAATCGGAAATATCACATATAGAACAAGAGAAATCAAAGGAGATTACTATGGAACAGTACAAGAAAGAGTTTATTGAATTTATGGTTGATTGTGGAGTACTTAAATTTGGTGATTTTACAACAAAAAGTGGTAGGAAGACCCCTTTCTTTGTAAACACTGGTTTTTACAGAACTGGAGCTCAATTAAGAAAACTTGGTGAGTACTATGCTAAGGCGATTCATGATGCATATGGCCTTGATTTTGATGTGCTTTTTGGACCAGCCTATAAAGGAATTCCTCTCAGTGTTGCAACTGCAATGTCCATCAGTGAGCATTTTGAAAAAGATGTAAAATACTGTTCTAATCGTAAGGAAGTTAAGGATCATGGGGATACAGGTATCCTTCTTGGAAGTCCAATTAGTGATGGAGATAAAGTTGTTATTATTGAAGATGTTACAACAGCTGGAACTTCAATTGGTGAAACTATGCCAATTCTTGCAGCACAGGGCAATGTTGATGTGGTAGGTTTAGTAGTATCAGTAGACCGTATGGAACGTGGTAAAGGGAGCAAAAGTGCTCTAAAAGAGATCGAAGAAACATATGGTATTAAAACTACAGCGATCGTTTCGATGAAAGAAGTAGTTGAACATTTATATGGAAAGCCTTATAATGGAAAAGTAGTGATTGATGATCAATTAAAGCAGGCGATAGATGCTTATTATGAGCAGTACGGAGTAGAAGCATAAGCTATCTTAATTTCAATTCAGTATTTTTGCGTATATGAAGTTGTTTAACAGGAACTGCGTTAATGAAAGGCGTTTCTACGCCAGAATCGAGGTTAGCATGGAGAAAGTGTATAAAACAATGAATTCAGCCGGTATCAGTAGTCTTGTAGTTGGAATTTGTGTTATAGTAATAGGTGGTATAACTGGTGCATTTATGATCACAACAGGAGCACGTTTACTAAGCAGAAAAAAAGAAATATTATTCTAAAATAAATGGGGATGTCATAAGTTTTTATGGCACCCCATTATAAGAATAATGCACTAGAAATGAGGTGTTATCATGGCAAAAAAATCACAGGAATTAGAACCGAAAGAATTAACAAACGAAGAGAAACGTAAAAAAGTACGGAATGAGATTATTAGCTGGGTCGTAATTGTTGCTGCTGGGTTTTTAATGGCGCTAATAGTAAATAAATTTGTTATTATAAAAATCGAGGTACCAACTTGGTCCATGGAAAATACTATAATGACAGATGATCGACTAATTGGTAATAGGTTGTCTTATATGTTTTCAAAGCCTAAACGAGGAGATATCGTAGTATTTAAGTGGCCTGATGATCGAACTCAAAATTACATTAAACGTATTATCGGCTTACCGAATGAAACCGTAACAATTAAAGAAGGTAAGGTTTACATAAACCATTCTGAAACTCCATTAGAGGAAAACTATCTTAAAGAACCTATGGATATTGAAGAGGAGATGGAGTTTATAGTACCTGAGGATTGTTATTTTATGTTAGGTGATAATCGAAATGAATCGGAAGATGCGAGATTCTGGGAATCGAAATATGTTCCGTTTGATGATATCATTGGAAAACCTTTATTTCGGTATTCTCCAACCCTTGGATTCGTAAAATAGTTAGATAAAAAGAGCTTTAAAATTATTTGTTATAATAGATTAAAAAACAGTATGTTTTAGTTTGAAAAAGAAAGATAATGCTGAAATAGGTATGATAAAGCTTGAAAAATAGTGATATAAAAGTTTAAAAAAGCCTCATCCCACTAGATGAGGCTTTTTTAATTACTTAAAATTTAGAAGTGTATAGTGAAATACTTGGTATCATAGTAATATATGGTGCTGTAATAATTGCTAAGTAAATAGATATTTGATTTACTTGAGATTTAGTTAGGTTTGTTCTCTTAAAGGAAAATAATCTATTCATAATGTAAGAAAGAAAAGCTGAAAATGCTACTATAATAATAATAAATATAGCAGAGGCTAAGTGTGAGAATGGATTTGTTGCTAATGGTGTTGTAAGATTTTCTAATAGCCATTCCCCTTTTGGCATTGTTTCTGAAATAAATTGGGTAGCAAAGAGTATTCCGCATGTTATTGGATAACCAATAAAACCATAGAGAGTATTCCATAAAATTGACTTCTTCCATACAGAGGAAACATCTTCGTATCCCATATATTTAAGACCACCAAGAAGTACAAAGCTTGCTAGGATAAACTGCGTTGCAATTAGGAGAATCCAAGTATTTGGCATTAATAATAAAAACCAAATAGGATAAAGAGCAGTAACATCATAAAGTTTTACATATTTTTTCATAAATTACTCCATTTCTGCGCATGAATTTTTGCATAGTAAAATTATGTGTCAAAGGTTATATAGACACATAACGATTGGTTGAAAGAAGGAATCTATCTTTCAATCTTTTTTAATTTTTCGCACTTCGTGCAAAATAAGACTATGTCAAAATTTATAGACACATATCTAATTGTAACATTTCTAACCCCTATTTAGAAAGGTTACAAAAGAAAATTAAAACATACCAGTCTAAATTCAACATATAGATACTATTATAATGAAAAAAGTAAATTATACAACAGCTAAGGTAGATTTTTTACAAAAAAACTATTATAATACATAACAGATTGTGAAGTTAGGAGTGGAGGAATGACAATAGATAAAAATAGGAGAAGATCAAATCGATATGATCGTATATCATACTTTGGACTTTTTCTAATAATAATATTAATTTCATTAATACCAAGTGGACAAGTGTCTGCTCAAATTTTATGGAATAATCAAGTTTTTTTATCCACGCCATTAGTTTCGAATAAAAGGGAAATGACCGATATTCGAGTTGGACTTCATGAAAAATATGAAGGTAAGTCGTCAATAAAATTAAAAACAACAGAAATAGCGCTAGGATATTGTATTGACGATAAATATCGTTCTGAAGTTAGCTTTGAATCTAGAAGCGGATTTACTTTTCAGCCAGCAAAGGGAAACTACTATGTATTATCTAAATCCTTCTCTACTTATGAGGATGCGAAAAAAGCTGCGGAGAAAATAGCAACATTAGGAGTTCCTGCTATACCAACTGCTATTTATCGAAACCATTACCGTGTTTACGTTGGTGGAGAAATGAGTAGCTCGAACTTTACTGCAATGTATCAAAAAGTGAAAGGCAAGTTTGGCTATACCTATTTAGGACCAGTAAAAAACAACAAACATAGGGTTAAGATGTCTGGAGATGGTGTAGAACTCTTAATTGATGGAGGAATTGAAAATGCCTATCCTCAGATTAAACCAATCTCTAAAAACAGTAAAAATGTTGCTTTGATAGATTTGGGTGAGCGATCTTATAGAGGTAGATTAGAAATTGGCTGTTATGGTAAACTTACATTAACCGCAATTAACATTATTAATATAGAATCGTATCTACTTGGCGTTGTCCCTTGTGAGATGCCAAGCAGCTGGCCTATTGAAGCATTAAAGGCACAGGCAATATGTGCAAGGAGTTATGCCTTAACGAAAACAGGGTATACGGCTGATTCTAATTCGAAAAAACCTTATAACATTGAAGATACACAAACAAGCCAAGTATATCGAGGCTATGAATATGAAACGAAGCAGACTACTGCAGCGGTTGCTGCTACTATGGGAGAAGTAGTAAAATATAATGGAAAGATGATAACTTCCTACTATTCCTCTACAAGCGGGGGAAGAACCGAGGCATCCGAAGATGTTTGGGGGAAGAAACTTCCTTATTTGAGAAGTGTTGTAGATACCTATGAGAAATACCCAGAGAAAGGACCTTGGATAAAAGCATTTACGAATTCTGACATTCAATCGATACTTGAGAGGAATGAAAGAAGTGTAGGGACAGTAAAAAAAGTTACACCTAGCATTTTAACGTCATCAAATCGAGTTTACTCCTTAAAAGTATCAGGCTCACAAGGTAGCACTTTTATTAGTACGAATAATCTCCGTAATATGTTTTCGCTCCCAAGTACCAAGTTTAAAATCATAAATTATAAAGATACACCTGATGTAGTTACTATAAAAGGTAGTCAAGGTAGTAAAACAAAAGCTTTAAAAAATAGTTATGTCATTAGTGCGAATAATCAAGTTACTTCCTTGAATACTATAAAAGACCAGTATATTGTAAAAAGCGCAGACAATCTAACAAATTTTATTAAGAATGCTCCGAGTAAACCGAATACTTATTATTTTGCTGGTATGGGGTTTGGTCATGGTGTTGGCATGAGCCAGTCGGGGGCAAGAGGAATGGCGTTGGAAGGATTCGGTTATAAAGATATCATTTCCTATTATTATAATGGTTGTAAAGTGGAGCAATATTAAATAAAGTAAACATTAATATGTCACTAGAATATAGATGGTATCTTAAAAGGCAAAATAGTTTATATTAGTAAAAGAAGAAAGACTTATAGAAAAAAATAGAGATAAATAATGTCAATGCAATAGTTAAAATATTAATTTTATTAAGTAATATATGTTGCGAAAAACGCAAAGGAATGGAGAACATCATGAAAAAACAGGACTTTTATTTTGATTTACCAGAAGAATTAATTGCACAAGACCCTTTGGAGGATCGATCCGGCTCTAGGCTCTTGGTTTTAGATAAAAATAGTGGTAAAGTTACGCATCATGTTTTTAAAGAGATTGTTAAATATCTAAAAAAGGGAGATTGCCTTGTCCTTAATAATACAAAAGTTATTCCTGCGAGATTATTGGGAGAAAGAATCATTGAAAAGGTACCTTTGGCTCCAGGCCATAGTTATGGAAAAGAGGGTACGCCAATTGAACTCTTACTACTAAAACGAAAGGCAGACGATGTTTGGGAAACTCTTGTTCGTCCAGGGAAAAAAGCGAAAGTTGGAACAAAGATAAGTTTTGGAAATGGTAAGTTAATTGGTGAAATTATTGACGTAATTGAAGAAGGTAATCGACTCGTTAAGTTTACTTATGAAGGTATCTTTGAAGAAATTCTTGATGAACTGGGACAGATGCCACTTCCACCTTATATTACCCATGAATTAGCCGATAAAAATAGATATCAAACAGTTTATGCAAAGCATGAAGGATCTGCCGCAGCTCCAACGGCTGGTCTTCACTTTACAAAGGAACTTCTTAAGCAAATTGAAGATATGGGTGTTATTATAGCAAATGTAACCCTTCATGTTGGATTAGGTACTTTCCGTCCAGTAAAAGAAGATGATATTTTAAATCATCATATGCATTCTGAAGTATACCAAGTGGAAGAGAGTGAGGCAAAAAAAATCAACGATGCCAAACGAGCAGGAGGAAGAATAATCTGTGTTGGTACAACCAGTTGTAGAACAATTGAATCAGCTGCTGGTGAAGATGGATTTGTACAGGCGAAAAGTGGAGCAACAGAAATTTTTATCTATCCTGGATATAAGTTTAAAGTTATGAACTGCTTAATAACAAATTTTCATTTACCTGAATCCACTTTATTAATGTTAGTATCCGCTCTTGCAAGCAGAGAACATATAATATCTGCCTATGAAGAAGCAGTTAAGGAGAGATATCGATTCTTTTCTTTTGGAGATGCTATGTTTATAACAGATGATATTATAGAATAGAATTAGTTAGAGTTTATCAAAAAAAGTGACTTTTATCGGTGTAATATATTGTACCGACCCCGATTAGTTAGATCTAAAGTCTAAACAGTTGGAGGTCGGTATTTTTAAAATATAAGTTACATTTTTATATTCTCTATTACATTTTTTATATTTTCTATTATAGTAAGTACCGAGGGAATTATACACACCATACAAAGTCTACAGGTGTAGAAAAGCACAACTACTCATGTAGTATAATGCAGCTATCAATGAAAGTACAGTTTTGCAGCAATTATTTAAATTAGTAAAAATATTAGGAATTCGCTTTTATACGTGCGCTTACTGGTATTGTAATAATTTTCTTTAGTGGATTCCATACAAGTACCGATATACTAAAGTCAACCATGCTATGAATGATGGTCCCTATCCCAACGAAACCAATCACGGATAATAGATACCCTTTTTCATAATATAATCCTGATACGCTATTACCCCAGTAAAAGAAGGTGACTACGATAACCTCACATACTGCGTGTACAACCGATATAAGAAAAGAGAATAATGTAGCACTTGATTTCTTCTGCAAAATTTTGCTATTATTTTTTAGTACTATAGCACCGATACTAGCAAAGATGAGATGCGTTAATGCTCTAAGTACAACAACGAGCGGAAAACCAGCAATGAAAAATCCCATACTGGTGATAAGTGATACTGAGATTGTGACAATTGGAGATATAAACATTGCAATGATAATAGGAACATGGCTTGCAAGCGTAAAGGAAGCTGGTTCTAGTACAATCTTTGGCGCAAACATTGGTATGACGATTCCAATCGCGCACAAAAGAGCTGAGATGGTAATGGATTGAATCTTAATGTTTTTCATTATATTGATACCTCACTGTTGTTAATTATACAGCTGACAAGACAGCTGTATAGAAATGATAATATAGTAAAGTTTAATAAATGTCAATGATATTCTTATGATCATTTTCAAAAGTCTTATAATCATTTTCAAAAGTTATTCATTCCTATGATGATGCATATATTTCGCAAAACTGTACTTGGTATGGTGCAATAATTAGTTAAAGATACAAATTTTTGCTAAATATACTTGTAAACTTGCTACATTTATAGTAAGATTTGTTATAGAAACAATTTAGAAAGAATAGCTTATATTATACATGCACAAAATTGCATGTATATGCAAAAATGATACTTGTTAAAATTATTGTTTGTTTAATCATAGCGTGGTTAGTATATCGATTATTTTTTTGTCTTGATTACATAGGGATACTCTAACCATAGAACGAAAATAGGGGACAAGATTAGAATGAAGAAGGTAACAATTCAAGATGTTGCAAAAGAATTAAATCTATCTAGAAATACGGTTGCAAGAGCTTTGAATAATTCTGATACCGTTGCATATGAAACCCGTTATCTTGTTATTAAGAAAGCATGTGAACTAGGTTATCTTAAATTAGCGCCAGCTGTATTAAATGAGTTTAAGTTAAAAACAAATATGACTGACTACAAAACTATTGTTGTACTTGCTAGACGTGAATTGTGTGCATTTTGGAATAGTATAATCATGGGGATTTCTGATGAAGTGAATAAAAATGGATGTAAACTTAGACTTAATTTCATCAGTGATGATGATGAGGAAAACCTGACACTACCATTAGATTTTACTGAGAATGTTGATGCAATTTTATTTATTGGGGTTTTCACTAGTAGATATACAGATATGATTCTTAAGATGAAGCTACCGACGGTGTTCCTAGATGAACCGGCAAATGGTGTCGGAAACCATGGGAATAATGACGTTATCGTATGCGAGGGTAAAAATAGCATTCGTATGATAATGGAGCATTTGATATCACAAGGAATGGAAAAGATCGGATTTATTGGTGATGTAACCTATTGCGAATCCATTAAGCAACGATACGAGGGCTTTCTTGATGGAATGCGACTAGCGAATCTTTCTGTGGATCCTGATATTGTTGCTGTTTCCCATAAGGCAAACCGTTATTATAAGATCGAAGAAGTAGAAGCGACAATAAGTGCTTTTCCTTATATTCCAGATGCAATTGTTTGTGCGAATGATGATATTGCTCTAGATACCATACGTTGTTTAAAAAAACGAGGGTATCGTGTACCAGAAGATGTAGCTGTTACTGGTTTTGATAATGTAGAAGGGCTTACCCAGGTAGAACCTATTTTAACTACTGTAGCTGTCAGAAACCAAAAAGTTGGAAAGCGATTAGTTCAACAGCTTTTATGGAGAATGGAAAACCCAGATTTTCCACGTGAAATAATCAGTATTGAGACACAGCCAATTATAAGGATGTCATCGAAACGGAGTATGAAAAAATCATAATGTAACATCACAGTATAGTAAAAAATTAATCATAATGAGTACTATAATAACTAATTATAATAATAAAAAACTTCATATCTATACTTTATAAAACTAGTTATAATAAAAATAGCCATATTAGCAGATATCTATACTTCATAAAACTAGCCAAAATAAAAATAGTCATAATCAGCAGACATCTATACTTTATAAAACTAGCCATAATAAAAATGTCCATAATCAGCAGACATCTATACTTCACAAAACTAACCATAATCAGCACATATAAATTTGATTATGGTTAGTTTTTTATTTTATGTTTTGAATTATTAATCTTTGAAATATTTGAAATTACTACTCTTTATGCGTTTAGTTCATTTGTTTCGTAAAAATGTTCGAACAGTGCACAAAAATAGAGCAAAAACGCTCCATGAATTGCTCTATTTATAAAAAAATGCATCATTTCAAGATAAATAGGAATTGAAAAAAATAGATTAAAAAGATGTTTTTGTTATAATTATATTGTACATTTATTACAATATATACTTGTTTCTTAAAAACGCCTGTGTTATAATGCATATATAAGAGAAGGAAAATGTAATATAAGATACAAATTAATGCACCATTGAGTGCATAATATATGCATGATTATGTTGAATAACTCTTTCTTAATCCTACATCAGAAAAAAATAACCAAAATCTAACGATACATAACTGAAGGGATGATTTGTGCATGAGAAAGCAACGCCTTTATCTAATGTGTTTACTGCTTGGTTTATCAATCAGTGGATGCGCATCTTTTGTAACAGAAGACGAAAGTAGTAATTCAAAAGATGCTGTGGTAAATACAGAAGTACCCTCTGCTACTCCAGTACCTACTATGGTACCAATCGAACTGGAAGCGGAAGATGCTCTTCTAAGTGGTAGTGTGAAGAAGGAAAGTAATAAAAGTGGATTTTCTGGTACAGGATATATTAGTGGTTTTGAACAAGATGGTGACTACTGTGAATTTAAGATTACAGTAGAAAGAGATGGTTTTTATGATTTAAACTTTGTGAGTGCAGCATTGGGTGGATATAAAGAAAATTATGTGATTGTAGATGGAGATAGCGTTGGTGTAGCAGTGGTAGATCAAAGCACATTCTCAGATTCGAAATTAGAAAGAATATACCTTTCAAGTGGAGAACATAGCATAAAGCTATCAAAATACTGGGGGTGGGTTGTCTTGGATAAGTTAGTAGTAACAGCAGCTAAGGAACTTGATTCGAGCATCTATGATATACCAGCAACATTAGTAAATCAAAATGCAAGTGAGCGTGCTAAAAGATTAATGAGTTATTTGACCGATATATATGGAGAGAAGTTCTTATCTGGTCAATATTGTGATAAAGGTATGTACGGAATAGAAGTGTCTGCTATTTGGAGAACTACAGAAGGAAAATTTCCAGCAGTTCTAGGTCTTGACTTAATTGATTTTTCAACATCAAGAGTAGAAAAAGGTAGCAATTCAAAAGCAATTGAATATGCTATTGAGTTTGATGAAAAGGGTGGTATTGTTACATTTTGTTGGCACTGGAATGCACCAACAAAATATTTGACTGGAACTTGGTATCGTGGTTTTTATAAGGAAGAAACAAACATAGATTTGGCTAAGATTATAAATGGTCAGGATGAAGAAGGTTATCAATTATTAATGGATGACATCGATGCCATTGCAAAAGAGCTACTAAAACTGAAAGAAGCTGATGTTCCTGTTCTATGGAGACCATTACATGAAGCAAGCGGTGGATGGTTTTGGTGGGGAGCTAGTGGAGCTGAGCCTTATAAAGAATTGTACATATTGTTATATGATAAATTAACAAACGAATACGGACTAAATAACTTAATCTGGATATGGAATGGCCAGGATAAGGAATGGTACCCTGGTGATGAATATGTAGATATCATTGGCGAGGATATTTATCCTGGAGAGAAAGTTTATACTTCTCAGATTAATAAGTATTTGGAGGCCATAAGTTATACGGATGCTAAAAAAATGATTGTACTATCCGAAAACGGTTGTTTATTTGACCCAGACTTGGCAATACGAGATGGTGCAATGTGGGGGTTTTTTGCAACATGGGGTGGAGAGTTTGTAACTCAATCCGCTATGATAAACTGGCTATCCGAAAAGTATACCGAAGAGTATATGGTTAAGAAGGTCTATGCCCATGATAGTGTTATTACACTAGATGAACTTCCGGACTTAAAGAATTACCCGATTCATGAATAGAGGGGGAACTAATCATAAACACAGGTGCGATTACTAAAAGAGAGGTGTTATGACTATGGCAGAATGGTTAAGTTCCGATGGTAAAATTATTACAACGATGACAAAGATAGGTCATATTATCATGCTTAATGTATTATGTATTCTATGTTGTCTGCCAGTAATAACAATTGGGAGCTCTATTACATCATTTTATTATGCAATGGTAAAATCCGTTCGAAAAGAACGAAGTTACCCATCGAGAGAATTTTTTCTATCTTTTAAAAGAACTTTATTATCAGGTAGTTTTATAACTATAATTGTTATATTGATTGGTACGTTATTCTATTTTAATAGGGAGTATGTTGCGAAAGGGGAAACTATGAGTTCTCTTATACTCCTTATTATTTATGATGTTTTAATGTTACTTTTACTAGGATTTCTAACCTACGTTTTCCCGGTATTGTCAAGGTTTCAATTAAAAATAAGTACAATAGTAAAAATGAGCTTACTGATGGAATTTAGACATTTGCCATATACCATTATATTGGTTTCTGGAACTTTACTTTGCGGTTATTTACTTTTGGTACTACCATTACCTTTTTGGCTTTTATTTCCTGGGGGATGGTGTTACTTATCTTCGTATATTTTAGAGCGTATCTTGAAGGTTTATACTCCAATTCCACAAGAAGGGGAGGACGCTTGGTATTATGAATAACAAAAAGGAGAAGAAAAGTATGGCAAGAAGAAAGCGGTTACGAAGAACACTATCACTTATTTTGGTAGTTTCCATGTTATTTGCTCCAATCCAGAGTAAAAAGGCAGTATCTGCTGCTGAAAACAAAACCCTGGAAGACTATGAAGAAGTTGTAAATTCGTACTCAGTAGATCCATCTATTGAGCGTTACATTACTTATAAGGAAGGGTTTGATCAAGTAAAACCTTCCGATGAGTATGTGATAGAAGCAAAAGATTATGTTTATTATACAGAGGGAGAGCTTGATCATAACGGAAATGAAATACCAACAAAACCAGAAGAAGTAGTTGATTATGAAGGGATGAAGGGCAGTTCCATTATTACTTCTGAAAAAGGTTTGATCGAATATGAAGTAGAAATAAAAAAGGCAGGTTTTTATGATATTTCTTTAACTTATTTTCCTATAGAGGGAAAGAATTCTGAAATCCAGAGAAGTTTTTTCATTGATGGGGAACTTCCTTATGATGAACTTGCACTTGTAGAATTCTCAAGAGTTTGGACGAATAGCATTCAAGAATCCTATATCAATGAAGATGGAATTTTGACGAAGAAGTGGGAAAAGGATAATCAAGGTAATGATTTAAAACCTACCCTATATGAAATACCAGAATGGATAACTAGTTATTTATATGATAGTAATGGTTACGAGATTCATCCGCTTTCGGTGTATTTTACCGAAGGAGTACATAAGATTACAATGCTTTCTTTAAAAGAGCCAATGTTACTGCATAGAATTACGTTAAATAATACAACGGAAGTAGTAGATTATAAAACAAAAAAAGCGGAATGGGATGGGATGAATGCAAAGGATACGTCAGGCATTCTTGTAAGGGTCGAAGCAGAAAATGTTACGAAAACGTCTTCGCAAATGTTATACCCTAAACAAGACCAATCCTCCCCAGCAATTTATCCTTCCAGTTCAAAAGAACTGCTAAACAATACGGCTGGAGGCATTTCTTGGCGTCTGGTAGGACAGTGGATGGAATGGGATTTTGAAATTCCAGAGAGTGGATATTACAATATTGGCTTTTATGCGAAACAAAATTTCGTAAGAGGAGTCTATGTTTCGCGAAAAATTATCATTGACGGTAAGGTTTTGTTTGATGAACTAAGTGATTATGGGTTCCGATATCAATCCAACTGGAGATTTGATACCTTAATGGATGAAAATGAGGATGCATATAAGATTTATTTAGAAGCAGGAAGTCATACCATTCGTATGCAGAATGTATTAGGTGATTTTTCAAGTATTATAGGAGAAGTGCATGAGTCGCTATCAAAATTAAACTCTATTTATCGGAAGATCATTCGTATTACTGGAGTAAAGCCAGATATTTATAGTGATTATCAGATTGAAGCGAAATTACCAGAGCTTGAAGCTGAAATTATTGATGTACATAATCAATTAGATGCTGCAATTAAACATTTACGTGAGGTTGCAGGAGGTAGTAGTGATAAAGAAGCAGTTCTAGTAACGATGCGAGATCAGCTTGGAGATTTAATTAAAGACCAGGAGTATTTTAAGAAGATTGTTGCTTCTTATAAAATCAACGTTCGCGCTGTAGGTACCTGGTTGGCAAATGCAGTATCACAACCGTTGCAGCTAGATGCTATCTATTTCTATTCTCCTGATGTTGATACTAACGTATCCGGAAGTTCCTTTTGGTCAAAATTATGGTTTGAGATATGTAGACTTTTTTACTCCTTTCTCATTGATTATAACCAAATCGGCAATGTTTCTGAAAAAGGGGAAGAAAATAATACCATTACACTTTGGGTTGGTACTGGCCGTGACCAGGCTAATGTTATTAAATCTTTGATTGATGAGACTTTTACAAAGAGAGAAGGAATTAACGTTAATGTAATGCTGGTTGATATGGGTACTCTACTTCAAGCTACACTTGCTGGTCAAGGGCCGGATGTTGCCATTCAGCTTAATATATCAAATCCGACCTATAACACTGCTATTCAAAGTTCCAATGATATGCCAATGAATTATGGACTTCGTAATGCAGTAGCTGACTTGAGTCAATTTAGCGATTTAGAGGAAGTGAAGGAACGCTTTTTAGAAAGTGCTATGGTTCCATTTACCTATGAAGATCACACCTTTGCACTCCCAGAGACGCAAACTTTCCCAATGATGTTTTATCGAAAAGATATCCTAAAAGAGTTGGGGCTAACGTTACCAGATACATGGGATGATGTAAAAGTATTAATGTCAGTACTAGCAAAAAATCAGATGGAATTTGGTATGTTACCAAATGAATTGAATTTCTTAATGTTGCTTAATCAATATGGTGGCCAATATTATAACGAAGATGCAACAAAATCAGCTTTGGATACGGATGAAGCAATTAATACATTTAAAGAATATTGTAGTCTTTATACCGATTATAAGCTTGATAAGGTAACCAGTGTAGAGGATCGATTCCGTACTGGCGAATGCCCGATTATTATAGCAGATTATTCCGTATATAATAACTTTCAAGTTTCTGCTCCTGATATCAAAGGGTTGTGGGGGTTTGCACCGGTTCCTGGTATGTTAAAAGAAGATGGGACAGTTGATCGAAGCGTTGCAAGTATAGGTTCAGCTTGTGTTATTATGGAGTCTTCAGATTACAAAGAGGATGCTTGGAAATTTTTAAAATGGTGGACCAGTGCAGAAATACAAACACTTTACGGAAAAGAAATGGAAAGTTTAATGGGGGCGTCTGCTCGTGTAGCAACCGCGAATAAAGAAGCATTTGAGAGCCTTCCGTGGCCGTCTGCAGATTACGAAGCATTAAAGGAACAGTTTCAAAGTGTAGTTGGAACACGTCAAGTACCAGGCGGTTATTTTACTTGGAGAAACATCGACAATGCTTTCTACAAAGTGAATGCTAACCCAGATTCTGCATCTGCAAGGGAGTGCCTAATGGATAATATCATTTATATAAATGATGAAATTAATTATAAGAGAAAAGAATTTCATATGCCATTGGCGAATGACTAGGAATGGGAGGGGATATTTTGACAAAGAATCAGCAAGAAATATTAATCGAAGTCAGAAGGGAATCGACACTTAGAAAGCGAATCGTCAAAAGTAAAACTTCCTACCTTATGATGGCGCCTTACCTAATACTCTTCTTTTTATTTACTGTGTTACCGATTTTGGTTTCCGTTATATTAAGCTTTACTTATTTTAATATGTTAGAAGCGCCTACCTTTGTTGGATGGGCTAACTATACGAAACTTTTATTAGAGGATAATATATTTCTCATTGCATTAAAGAATACATTGCTCTTTGCAATTATTACAGGTCCAGTTAGCTATTTGCTTTGTCTATTATTTGCTTGGATCATCAATGAATTTCATGGAAAGTTAAGAGCTTTTCTAACCTTGATATTCTATGCACCATCAATTTGCGGGCAGGCATACTTAATCTGGAATCTAATCTTTACAGGGGATCGATATGGTATTTTGAATGGGTTCTTAATGAATTGGGGAGTCATTACAGAAGCAAAGATTTGGATGAAGGATGCGAGGTTTATCTTACCCTTTCTTATTGTAGTCCAATTATGGTTAAGTCTTGGTACAGGGTTCTTGGCATTTATTGCAGGATTACAAACAGTAGATCGGTCTTTATACGAAGCCGCGGCAGTAGATGGAGTTAAGAACAGATGGCAGGAACTATGGCACGTGACATTACCAGCTATGAAACCACAATTAATGTTTGGTGCGGTAATGCAGATTACTCAGTCCTTTGCAATCGCGGATGTTTCCATACAATTAGCAGGTAACCCAAGTGTGAATTATGCTGGTACTACGATTGTAACTCATTTGCTTGACTACGGTACCTATCGATTTGAGATGGGGTATGCTTCTGCGATAGCAACAGTATTGTTCTTACTGATGGTAGGAACGAATAAACTTGTACAAAGATTATTAAGAAGGGTAGGGGAATAAGGTGGCTAGAGATTACATGAAGCCCAAAAGGCGATTATTTCGTAGACAAAAACAGCTAAACCGTTCCGCTGCCGGGAATGGACTTCTTTTTACCTTAATGTTTTTTTGCGGTATCTTTATGGCTCTTCCACTTGTGATGATTGCCAATAATGCACTAAAGCCATTGGATGAGATTTTCAAATATCCACCGGAGATTTTTGTTAAGAATCCGACATTTGAAAACTTTATCGATTTATTTGTAATGATGAATGATACCTGGGTGCCATTCTCAAGATATATCTTTAATACATTGATTATTACAGGATTTGGAACGGTGGGGCACGTACTGGTAGCTTCTCTTGCGGCCTATCCACTAGCAAAGCATGATTTTCCAGGTAAGAAGATTATCTTTAATATGGTTGTGTTATCCATGATGTTTTCCTGGACAGTAACGCAGATACCAAATTACATGATTATTTCATTATTAAATATTAACAATACATATTTAGCTTTGATCCTACCAGCATGGCAGTTTGGTATGGGATTATATCTGATGAAACAGTTTATGGAACAGATTCCAAGCTCTCTAGTAGAGTGCTCAAGATTAGATGGCGCAAGTGAGTGGAAGACTTACTGGACGATTATTATGCCCAATGTAAAACCAGCATGGTTAACGTTAGCAATCTTCCAGTTCCAGCACATGTGGGGGAATACGGGTAGCACCTTTTTACGTAGTGAAGAGTTAAAACCTTTGCAGTTTGCCTTACAGCAGATTGCAGCAGGCGGTGCTGCAAGAGCGGGGGCTTCCGCTGCAGTTAGTTTTATATTAGCAGCAATCCCGATTACCTTCTTTTTAATTTGTCAAAGCAACATTCTTGAAACAATGACAACATCAGGCATGAAAGAGTAGGAGGTTAGTGAATGAAACCGAAGAAGCAAACGCGAATCGCTGTAATAATCACTACCATTATCTTTTGTATGATGTTTGGCAATGTGACAGCGTTAGCAAATGATCATGTTCCATATGATACTTATAATTACGATTATCGTGATTATATCGTACATACACCTGCAGCATATGTACCAGATAGTAGCATTTCAGGGGTAGCCTTTGGTATCGGAACCTTTAATAATCCACAAGATTTATGTATCGCACCGGATGGGCTTGTCTACGTTGCAGATACAAATAATAACCGAATTGTGGTATTGAATGATACCATGACAAAATTAGTTCGGATCATTAAAGAATTTGATAACAATGGTACCGTTGATACATTTAATCGTCCTTTTGGAATAGCAATATCCATGAAAAATGAACTTTACATCGCAGATGCTGAGAACAAACGTATTGTTGTACTAAATGAGGAGGATCAATTAATTAAGATTGTAAGTAATCCACAAAGTGATGTTTTAGAGGAGGATTATGTTTTTACACCACTAAAAGTGACTGTAGACTATGCAGATCGAATCTTTTGCATTGCGAGAGGTATGACAGAAGGTATTATGGTGTTTGACTCTAATGGGCAATTTACTACTTTTTTTGGAACTATTAAAGTAGAGATAAGTTTGTGGAAGAAGATATGGCGAAAATTATCCTCCAAAGAAGAACGGAGCAGACAGGCGCTATTTATTCCTACTGAATTTACTGGAATAGATATCGATGAAAAAGGCTTTATTTTTGCATCCAATATTGATAATAAGGGAGTGCAAGCTGTACGTAGAATAAATCCTAGCGGAGAAGATATTATTAAAAAGGGAGTTAAGAAGAATGTCGGCGGGGATTTAAGGATAGGAGGAATGAACATCTACTCGGGTCCAAGTAAAATTGTTGACGTTGTATATCGAGAAAATGGAATATATTCTATTCTTGACTCAAGAAGAGGAAGAATTTTTACTTACGACAGTGAAGGAAACCTTCTTTATATCTTTGGTGGACTTGGTTCACAGGCTGGCACTTTTATTGCTCCAGTAGCGATAGAATATTTGAATGATAAGATTTTAGTATTAGATTCCACGAGAGCTGAGATTTTAGTGTTTAATGCAACAGAGTATGGGACGCTTATTAATGAGGCGGTGGCACTTCGCTTTGATGGTGATGAAGCATTGGCAGTAGAAAAATGGGAAAAAGTTTTGAAACTGGATGAGAATTTTGAAATTGCGAATGTTGGTATCGGAAAAGCCTATTTATCTCAAGGGGATAATAAGATGGCGATGAAATATCTAAAGCTTGGTATGAGTCGTGAATATTATTCCATCGCCTATAAACGCTATCGAAATGAAATTTTGAAAGATAATCTTAATTATGCACTAACGGGAGTTGTTATTGTAATGGCTGGAATTATGATAACAAGGACAATCATTAGAAAACGAAGGAATATTGTAGATGATACCGAAGGGGGTGGATTAGAATGAAACGCTGGTTTTCGAAGGAAAAATTATTATATCCGTTTTATATTCTGACTCACCCATCCGATGGGTATTATGAGTTAAGACACAGAGAGCGTGGGAGCGTACCGGTAGCGATAATCATAACTGCATTGACTAGTTTTTGCTTTAGTATGAATCGAATTCAAGCTAGCTTTATAGTAAATAAGACGGATCCAAGAAGTGTGGATTCTGTGAGTGAATTAATTGGAGTTATGCTATTTTTCTTTCTGTTTTGCGTTGGTAATTGGTCTATTACGTGTTTGATGGGAGGAGAAGGACGTTTCAAAGATATCGTTACCGCGGTTGGATATGCATTGCTACCAATGATATTAACGCTTGTGCCAGCAACCTTGATATCTCAATATGTGGCAGCAGACGAAGAGGCATTCTATTATATCATCCTTATATTTGGGGTGGCATGGACTGCAATTTTAATTCTGATGGGAATAATGATTATTCATAATTATTCCTTAGCCAAAACCTTTCTAACTTTAATTCTTACTGTTTGTTCCATGTTAATTATTATCTTTGTGATTATGATGATTAATGATATGGTATTTCAGGTAATAGATTTTTTTGAAAATATTTATATCGAATTACAAAATCGTAGCTAGGAGGACATAAGACATGAAGTTGTTAAAGAAAATACTACTTTCGTGCTTAGCGGTACTCCTAGTTGGAGTAATCAGCTATGGCATTTACTATCTGTTTCATTATGTGCTATACGATGATTATAAGGACTATTTGCTAAAATATTCCTATGAAGAGGGGAAAGAATTCGTTCCGCTAACAGATGATAATCCTTCTGTAGAGGGAATGGTACTTGGATCAGAAAATAAGAATCTAAAACTATACGTGAATCCACGTACTGGTGAAATAGCACTCTTTGATAAGAGAAGTGGAGAAACTGTATATAGTAATCCACAGTCAGCGGATCAAGATACTATAGCAAATGAAGTGAATAAGAACTTACTAAAATCACAATTGAATTTAGAGTATTTAAATAACAATCAAGCGATTAGTATCTTTAATTCTTACGAACATTCCGTTCTCTTTGATCAAATTACGATTGAAGCGATTGAGAAAGGCTTTCGTTTCATTTATAAGATAGGGGATGGCAAAAGTAAAACTGGTATTGTGCCAATCTATATTAAAAGTGAACGATTAGAGTCTTTTCTAATTAAGTTAGAGGAAAAAAATGCGAAATATATTAGAAAGCGTTATAAGGAATCAAAAGAGTATGATGGTTATTTAGAAATAGCATTTGACATTAATTCTGCAATGGCAACCTTGAATAAAATAGAAACTTACTTGATCGAAGCAGGGTATACAGAAGAGGATTTTAATAATGATATGTCGGTTGCAGAGGGTGAGGTTGAACTTCCTATCTCTTTTACAATACCTTTAGAATACCGTTTAGTAGAGGATGGGATTACAGCGACTGTTAAAACATCGAACATTGAAGAGCATGGTGGTGGTAAACTTTATCGTATTCAATTACTGCGTTATTTTGCAGCCGGAGGTATCAATGAGAATGGTTATCTCGTACTACCAAATGGTTCGGGTTCTCTAATCTATTTTAACAACGGAAAAATTAATGCAGCCGATTATTCTCAGTTTGTGTATGGAATTGATCCATTGCTTGCGGATATCGCTGTAGTAGAAAACACAGAACCAGCAAGGTTACCTTTGTTTGGTATACAAAGAGAAAAGTTTGGAGTATTGGCAACCATTGAATCTGGTGATTCTCTTGGTCATATCTCAGCTAGTATTTCAGGGATACGCAACTCGTATAATAATGTGTATTTCGCCTTCCCTGTTAGAGGTTATGATATGATTTCTTTAGATGGTAGTGAAATGATGCCATTTATTGAGCCTAAGATAATGAAACAGGATATCGTAGTTCGCTTTACGATATTAAACAAAGAATATGACGGATATTCAGGGATGGCAAACTATTATAGAGAACGTTTAATTTCGGAAGGGAAGTTAACTAAACATACGGAGAATACAGACCTTAGTTTTTACATGGATGTAATTGGTGGAGTAAAACGTACGAATTTCATTTTAGGTAGTCAAGTCCGTCAAGTGTATCCTATGACAACTTATGAAGAAGCAAATTCCATAGTAAAGGACTTAAACCAAAATGGTGTAAAAAAAATTATCATGAATTATCAAGGTTGGTTTAATGGAGGATACTATCATGATACCACGGATAAATTCAAATTAGTCAAAAAATTAGGTAGTGAAAAAGAGCTAGAAGGATTGTCAAAAGCATTAGAAGAAAATGGTGGAAAACTTTACGGAGATGTAGCATTTCAAAAAGTCACTTGGATTAGTAAGCGTTATAAAAGTGGAATAGAAACTGTACGCTACTTTGGAACTGGAATTCCAGGAATCTTTGGTCAGGTAAATCCGACTACATTGATACAATTATCTGACCTTGGATATTCAGAAACTGTGTACAATTTAGTTTCTCCTAAGTTTTTACCTCGATATGTGGAAGGTTTTTCTGACGGTATTAAAGATATTGCTATTACTGGTGTCTCCTTGCGTGACCTAGGAGATGTCCTTACCGCTGATAAGAGAAGAACGAATATAATTAACCGTGAGGAAGCAAAACAAGTAGTAGAAGCACAGTTTGAAACGCTAAAAAATACAGGAAAACAGATGATGGTAAATGGAGGAAACTCCTATTCATTACCTTATGCTTCTGATATTATTAATGCTCCACTTGCACACAATGACTACTTTCTTGTAGATGAAGAAATTCCATTTTATCAGATGATCTTTCATGGTTGCATTGATTATAGTGGTAACGCGATTAATCTAATGAATATTGATGATAAGAGCGAAGTGATGTTAAAACTAATTGAATATGGTGCAGGACCTCACTATACATTTACCTATCAAAGTTCTTCGGAACTTAAATATACTGGACTAAATAGCAAGTATAGTACGACATATGAAAATTGGAAGCAAGATGCGATCACTTTGTATAATGAAGTGAATCATGTACTAAAGAATGTAACTGGAGCGACCATTAAAAATCATAAAATTTTAGATACGGGAATTAGAAAAGTAACTTATGATAACGGAGTAGTTATCTATGTAAATACAACTACTTCCGCATATGAGACGGATGGCATAATAATTCCTGCAAAGGGATATGAAATGGAGGGAGTGAACGAATGAAAAAACGAAAAAAATTAGCACTTAGACATAAAAGAGCTATTGTTGGTTTACTTTTCATCTCTCCATGGTTAATCGGATTTATTTTGTTTTATCTAAGAAGCTTAATTATGACCATAAATTTTGGTATGTCGGTGGCAACCATTCAAGACGGTGGGGTCGGCTATTCCTTAACCTATACAGGATTGGCTAATTTTAAAGAATTATTTGCTGCTCATCCAACCTTTAAGGAGGTACTAACTTCATCGTTGATAGGAATTGTTACAGATGTACCGATGATTATCTTCTTTAGTATTTTTATTGCGTTACTGTTAAATAAAGATTTTAAAGGAAGAACATTTGTAAGAGCAGTTTTTTTCATACCTGTTATCCTAAACTCCGATGCGATTCAAACCGCTATTGAAGCTTCGACTCGAATTATGGGGATTGGAATTGCATCCTCACCAGAAGAAATCGTTAGTGCAACCTCAACTAATATTAATATTGGATATTATATAAACCTCTTTCAAAATTTTGCTATACCTGATGTGTTTTTTGATTATATCATATCAGCCGTAGGGCATATTAGTGGTATTATCACAGCTTCTGGAGTTCAGATTATTATTTTTATTGCAGCTTTACAGTCAGTTCCAAATTCACTTTATGAGGTAGCAAAAATTGAGGGTGCGACTGGGTATGAGACATTTTGGAAAGTAACTTTCCCAATGATAATGCCATTGATTTTAACAAATATTGTATACACAGTCGTTGACAAGTTTTCAAGCAGTGCCGTTGTAAAATTATCTTATGATACCATCTTCACGGGGAAAGATTATGGACTTGGATCATTAATGAGTTTAGTTAGTATGCTTATTGTATGTTTATTCCTCGCAATTGTTTGTGGATTAATATCGAAAAGGACATTCTATTATAACTAGAAAGGAGTGTATGATGGAATTAATACAAAGATTAAAAATTGAAATCGAAAACTTAAAGAATGATAAGCATTTTGCGAATAAGAGAAGAAAATACATAAGACAATCCAAAAATGCTCTTATCTTTTTATTAAGAATGGTCATTTTGATTGGAATTTGCTATGTCATTTTGGGTCCCGTCATAGGTATCATAAGCAATTCATTTTTCTCAGACTCAGATTTTGCTAATAAATTAGTGTATATCATACCTCAGAATCCGACGCTTGAGCGCTATAGACTCTCATGGTTACGCCTTGATTACGTAAAAACATTAGCAAATTCTTTGGCTTATGTTCTTAGTCTTATGGTGATTCAAGTAGTGGTTTGTTCTATGGTCGGTTATGGATTTGCAAGATTTGATTTCCCACTGAAAAAGTTGTTATTTGGAATGGTTATTGTGATGATAATCATTCCGACGCATACAGTAATTTTACCGATTTATGTAACCTTTCAGGAGTTTGATCCTTTTGGAATATTTTCACTTCTTACAGGCAAGGTAAATAACTATCTTGGATCAGTTAAGCCAATGTTTATTATGACATTGCTAGGCAGTGGTTTGCGTTCCGGTCTTTATATCTATATTTTCAATCAATTCTTTCGAGGATTACCGAAAGAGATTGAAGAGGCGGCTTTTGTGGATGGGGCTGGTATGTGGTATACCTACTTTCGAATCATGTTAGTGAATGCAATTCCATCTGTATTAACTGTTGCTATATTTTCTTTAGTTTGGCAGTACAATGATACATTTTTTGCAAATCTATTTAATATTAATCCTAACATCGTTATAAGTAAGAAAATCACTACGTTGCAAGATACCATATCAAATGTAGATAAGATAATGACACCAGGAATTTCAAAGTTATATTTATATTCAGGTATCGTATTAGTTATCTTACCGATCATTATTGTATATGTAGTACTACAGAAACGATTTATTGAAGGTGTGGAACGAAGCGGTATTGTTGGTTAACCGATTTGTATAGAGTTGTGGGAAGGAGTTGATTTAGCTTTTGGTATAATCCGAAAAAGAATGGTTTATACCGTCTAATTCATTCTGACAGTAACAAAGATTTACTGAAAGAAAAATGATATATAGTATAAGGAGGAGTAGTATGTTAAAGAAGAAAAGATTTTTAGCTATTTTTCTTGTGTTAGTTATGATTTTTGCTATCTCTGCTTGTAGTAAAAAGGAGGATAAGCCTACAGATACAGACAAAGTAACTGTAGCACCAACAGCTACTGTGGGACCAACTGCAACACCAACTCCAATACCTTTCGTAGGTATTGATTTTGAAGATGGTAATTATGGATTTATTGAGTTAAATACAGCTCCTGGCAATGCAGATAAGTCTGTATTATCCGTTGAAGATTTTAATGGTTCGAAGCAATTAAAGGTTGATATACAGGAAGATAAGGTTCCTTATATTGCAATTGATACTTCAAGTTTACTTGGAGATAAGGTTGCCGAAGTACGTTCCATAGAAATGGACGTAACGATTATATATGAGGATGGAACGTTCCGTGCTGTTTCAGGAAATGTCTATGCATATAGTGGAGCAGATAGAAAAGAATCCAGAGATCCTTGGTCAGTATATCTTGAAACAAAGAATCCAAACAAGGCAGTTGGTAAATTAGATAACGAAGCTCAGTATTTTGTAACTGGCGCTAAAAACTTCTTCGTCCTTACAAAAGAAACCGATAATGGAAAAAATTTAGGATTCGGTTCAGCAGATCTTTATATTGACAATATTGTTATCCGCGATGCCAATGGTAATCCAATGGCAGTAGATACTACGGTTTCCTTTGATAAGCCAGATGGATTCGGTGAATCAGATTGGTCTAACCTAACGAAAGTGAAAGATGCAGTAGAAATTGAAGGGTTTAATGTAAGTGGTGATGGATGGTCTCAGGCTGGTGTTAACACTACAATAAATGCTGGTACCTTTGATGCTAGTTTAATAAAACCAGGTTCTATTCTTACTATTAACTATACATCAGAAGGTAGTGTATGGTTGGTAGCAGTTCCAGTAGATGGTGCTCCATACCCATGGACTAGAATTCAACAACAAACTGCAGTAAAGAATGATAGCAATTCTATATGTCAAATTACATATGATCAAATCGTGGAAGCTCTTGGAACCGAGGATTTTGCTAGTTCTTTAGCTATCTTACAAGGTGAAGGAGATGCTGCATGGTCAATTAAATCAGTAACGATAGGTTATGAAGCGAAACAACTTCCTGCAACAATGAATGATGCTGCAATTGAAGGTTTTGAAGTAAAAGCAGATGGATGGGCACAAGCTGGTGTAAATACTACATTAAATGGTGGCACCTTTGATGCTTCCCTACTTAAACCAGGTTCTGTTGTTACAATCAATTATAAATCGGATGGTGATATGTGGTTAGTAGCAGTTCCAGTGGATGGAGCACCATTTGGCTGGACTAGAATTCAGCAACAGACAGCAGCGAAAAATGATGAGAATAATAAGTGTCAAATTACTTACGAGCAAATTGTAGAAGCACTAGGAACAGAAGACTTTGCAAGTTATATAAACATACTTCAATGTGAAAGCGATCAAGCTTGGGAAGTATATAGTGTAACGATTGGTGAATACGCTCCTCCTATGGTAAAGGTAAAAGATGAAGTTGCAATTGAAGGATTTGAAGTAAAAGCAGATGGATGGGCTCAGGCTGGTGTAAATACAACGATTAACAACGGAACCTTTGATGCTTCCCTCTTAAAACCAGGCTGTGTAGTAACAATTAGCTATAATTCTCCTGGTAATGTATGGTTGGTAGCAGTTCCTGGTGATGGAGCTCCATATGGATGGACTAGAATTTCACAAGGCACAGCTGCTAAGAACTCGGAAGGAAATAAGTGTCAGATAACTTATGATCAGATTGTAGCAGCGCTTGGTACGGAAGATTTTGCAAGCTCAATGGCAATTTTGCAAGCGGAAGGAGAGCAAGCTTGGGAAGTATACAGTGTAACCATTGGTTATCCTGCAGAGTAAGACCTATTTTCCTAATACCATAAAGATTGTTGTTAGTTAAATTGGTAACCCTTGTTATCAATCTGAGAATATGTCTGCTTAATCTTTAGCACATTATTTATCAAATATGCGCAAGACCTAGCGCGTGAATGGAGGGCAATATGAAGAAAAGAATGAATAAAATCTTAGCTCTTGGATTAACCGTTGCAATGATGTTCTCTATTGCAGGATGCAGTAAGAATGAGGATAAACCTAGTAATAACGATAAAACTTTGACACCTACGGCAGAAGCAACCAAAGCTCCGGAAAATACACCAGCACCAAAACCATCTGGAAATGGACGTGCCGAGTATACTCCTGATGGAAAGCGAATTATTAAAGTAGGAACATGGTATGAGCATTACTATACCACTGACCATGATGCAATTGAGGATAACCCAGAAGTTACAGATGTTGAATTGGCACAGATGCAATTAGATAACATGAGAGCAATTGAGGAAAAGTATAACATAGAGTTCCGTTTTGTTAACCTTACCTGGGATGGTGCTATAGAAAGTATTAATACTTCTATTATGTCCGGTAAACCAGACGTAGATATTTACGAAACAGACCTTCAGTTTGGTGCTCCAGCGGTATTAAGCGGATATGCTATGGATATTTCCAAATTTGCGGCAGCAGATAGCGATATCTACAATGATCAAAATGTATTGACTTACCTTTCCTTTACTGGAATTGAAAATAATTACTTATTTAAGCCTGTTTCTAAAACGGATCAGCTTGGTGGTAATCCATTGTCATTTAATCTTGATATGATCAAAAATGCTGGGCTTGAAAATCCACAAGATCTCTATGATAGAGGAGAGTGGACTTGGGAGAAATTTAGAGAGTACTTAATTGCAACCACAAAGGATACAAATGGTGATGGTACTACAGATATTTATGGTTATTCCGGATGGTGGACCGTTCTTTTAGAAAACTTATGTATGTCTAATGGTACCTCAATTGCTAGTAGTGGGACAGAAACATTAAGTTCTCCTGCTACCGTTGAAGCAATGGACTTTATGTATAAGATTTACAATGAAGATCATACTGCAGCACCTTGGAATCAAGATGATTGGAACATTAATAATATGCTTTATGCACAACAAGCGAGTTGTTTCTTTACTGGAGCAGCATGGATTTTTAAAGATTTCGGTAAGTCTCCAGAAGTTGGTTTTGAAATTGCATGTGTGCCATGGCCAACTGGTCCAAGTGGAAGCTATGAAAATAATAAGATGATGAAAACAGCTGGTAACTATTACTTTATTCCAAACGGTGTTGAAGACCCTGAGTTAGTTTATAACGTATTCTATGATTGGACCAATTGGTATCAGGGAGATTTAGAACTTCGTGATGATGTAGAATGGTTCCAGAATATGATGATGACAGAGAGAAATTATGAGTACCTAGAGATGATGGGTACGAGAGAACAATTTGATATGTGGGGTAATCTAGGTCTTGGTGATAATTTCTCCATGGTACCAATTATGTGGGGTGAAAAGACCGCAGCTCAGTACGCAGAAGAGACAAAGAACATAGTTCAGGAAGCTTTGGATAAATTCTTTAAATAACAAGGCGGATTAACTTTAAGAAAAAATAACTTAAATATATTAGTTAAAAGTGTTAGGAATGTAAGAAGATTTTAATAATTGCAATAGTTAAGCATGAGCTGTTGCAAATCGGTTTTTAACATTGATTTGTAACAGCTCTGTTTTGCACACAAGACAGTGCAATAATAATGCAATATTATAATTTCTAACTTAAAAACAAAATAATAGAGCGAATTTATTACTTAAAATTACCATAAAAAGCTAGTGTATAATGGTAATATGTGTTATAATATGGTAAAGAACTGGTACTTTTTTCTCATAAGTTGTGTAAAAGTAGCACATATGCAGTTAGGATATCATTTACCAAAAAAATTGATTATAACGCATGATTAGACAGCTAGAATTTCATATACCCAAAGGAGAATGATACCATGAGTAAAGTTACGATGTATACCGAGAACCTACCAAATATTCCATGGCAGGAAAAGCCTGTAGATTGTCCAGGTCCTGTTTGGAGATATTCCGAAAATCCAATTATTGGACGGAATCCATTGCCTGGAGTTGCACGAATTTTTAATAGTGCAGTTATCCCTTACAAAGGGGAATTTATTGGAGTATTTCGTGGTGAACAAATCAACGGAGTTCCGCATCTTTATTTAGGTTATAGTAAAGATGCTATTCATTGGACTTATGAAAAAGAAAAGATCGCTTTTGTGAATGAAAAAGGCGAATCATATATGCCTCGTTATGCTTATGATCCAAGACTAATTCAAGTAGAAGATACATATTATATTATTTGGTGTACTGATTTTTATGGAGCAGCATTAGGCTTAGCGAAAACGGATGATTTTAAAACATTTATTCGATTAGATAATCCATTCATACCATTTAATAGAAATGGTGTGATGTTCCCAAGAAAGATTAATGGAAACTTTGTCATGCTAACCAGACCTAGCGATAGCGGTCACACACCATTTGGAGATATCTTTGTGAGTGAGAGTCCTGATCTAGTATATTGGGGCAAGCATAGACATGTTATGACTAAGGGTTATAATCAGTGGTGGCAATCATTAAAGATAGGTGGTGGAGCAGCACCAATTGAAACGAGTGAAGGATGGTTGTTGTTCTACCATGGTGTTACAGGTACCTGCAATGGTTATGTATATAGCATGGGAGCTGCAATCTTAGATCTTGAGAATCCTTCTATCGTAAAATATCGTTCTGGTAACTTTATCTTAACACCAGAGATGGATTATGAAGAAAAAGGGTTTGTAGCTAATGTTATATTCCCATGTGCTGCTTTAACTGATGCGGCTAGTGGTAAGATAGCAATTTATTATGGTGCAGCAGACAGTTATGTAGGATTAGCATTTACTACGGTTGATGAAATTGTTGATTATATCAAAGAACATCATGTAGTAAATGGAGATGATAATACCATCGGAATTCTTTAATTCTTAGGAGGCAATGTGATGGATAGAATCAGTATGGCGAAACGTGGAATTGTATCTTTAGGGGAGCTAACACAATTCCAGCAAGTAATGGAGAGAGCCAGAAATAAGGAACCTCTGACCATCGGGTTTCTTGGTGGATCTATAACGCAAGGGTCCTTATCAAGTACACCAAACACATGCTATGCTTACCGTGTTTATGAATGGTGGAAGGCTTATTTTCAAAACGAGAATCTGTCCTATGTCAATGCAGGAATTGGAGCAACCACATCTTTGTTTGGAGTAGCTAGAGTAACGACTGACTTATTATCAAAAGCACCAGACGTCCTATTTGTAGAATTTAGTGTGAATGATGAGGATAACGACTTGTTCATGGAAACTTATGAGGGTTTGGTACGGACTATTTTATCAGCTGAAAAATCACCAGCACTATTCTTGATTCATAATGTTTCCTATGATACGGGAAACAATGCGCAGAGGATACATAGTAAGATCGGATTTCATTATCAGATTCCGATGGTAAGTATGAAGGATAGCATCTATAAAGAGGTACTTAAAGGAACCCTTCTTAAAGAAGAGATTACTCCAGATAACTTACATCCAAATGATTACGGTCATGAATTAGTCGCCTATGTGATAACTCAGTCACTTGAGGAGATTGCTAATACTGCAATTATAAGAGATCGGATATTAGATTTAAAAGTAGAACTGCCGAATCCAATCACACCGAACCGTTATGAAAAATCTGTTCGATATAAGAATGCCGAGTTACATCCAAAAGTAATGGGTTTTCATAAGGACGAAGAAGAACAGTATGGGATAACCGATATTTTTAAAGGCGGGTACATTGCCAATACGATTGGTGCTTCAATAGAGTTTGAATTTGATTGCAAGATATTATCAATCCAATACCGAAAATCGATTCATAAACCTGCTCCCATAGCGAAAGCTGTTATAGATGGGCAGGAAGAAAATGAGATAATATTGGATGCAAATTTTAAAGAAAACTGGGGAGATTGCTTATATTTACAAAATGTATTAGTTTCAGATGTAAAAAAGAAACATACCTTAACAATTACTATCATAGAAGCAGACCGATCCTTAATGAGCGATTTTTACTTAGCTTCTGTGATAATTTCCTAAAGAAGACTTAGGGGGCAAGTCTTTTGTGGAAAGGCTTAGTAAGAGACTTTCCTATTGACATTAGGGGTGCAAACAACTCTTTGCATCCCTAAAGTTACGATTATAACTTTGGATGTTGAGCGTTATCAATCACGCTTTTATCATAAAAAATACTTTTGCAGAGGAGAAACCCATGGACAACTATAATCAAATGAAAGAGCTTGCGAAAGCTCATCTGACAGAGGTGATTATTCCTTTTTGGAATAAATTAAAAGACGATGACAATGGTGGATTTTATGGATATCTAGATTTCGACTTACAGGTAGATAAAAAAGCAGTAAAAGGGTGCATCTTAAATAGTCGAATTTTGTGGTTTTATTCGAATGCATATCTAACCCTTGGAGATAAGACCTTATTATCCTACGCAAATCATGCATATGAGTTTTTAAAAACTCATTGCTTAGATCAAACCTATGGAGGTATCTATTGGTCGTTATGTTATGATGGAAGTGCATACGATACGACAAAACATACCTATAATCAAGCCTTTGCAGTCTATGCGTTATCTTCCTACTATGCAGCTACTAAGGAAGTAGAAGCAATTACTCTGGCGAAATCAATCATTGATTTAATTGAAAAGAAATGTACGGATTCGGTAGGATATTTAGAAGCCTTTAATCGAGAGTTTCTACCCATTGACAATGAAAAACTTTCAGAAAATGGTGTGATTGCTCATAAAACAATGAATACATTATTGCATATATTCGAAGCTTATACAGAGTATTATCGAGTTACAGGGGAAGTAGTAATCAAAGAACGTTTAATGTGGATGCTTGATATGATTCGTACGAAAGTATATAACCCAAATTTACATCGACAGGAAGTATTTTTTGATGAGCATATGAATACTTTACTTGATCTACATTCTTATGGTCATGACATTGAAACTGCATGGCTTATTGATCGTGGGCTTGAGATTATTAATGAACAAAAATATGATTCTTTGCTAAAACCAATTACGAAGGACTTAACGAATCAGATCTATCATACGGCCTATCAAGACCATTCCTTATTAAATGAATGCGAAAAAGGTAAAGTAAATACCTCAAGAATTTGGTGGGTTCAAGCAGAAGCAGTCGTTGGATTCTTAAACGGATATGAGTCTGATCGTAGTGATGATAGATATTTACTGGCGGCAATGGATATATTTAAGTTTATCTTAGAGAAAGTTCATGATAAAAGAGCTGGTTCCGAATGGTATTGGGAGGTAGATAAAGACGGGAATCCATATAGTAAAAAGCCTATTGTGGAACCTTGGAAATGCCCATACCACAACGGTAGAATGTGTTTTGAAATTATAAGAAGAAATGTTTTAGTATAATATTACGTACGCTGAAGTTACGCGTGAGAACGGAGGTTATCATGATACACGAACGTTATTATGAGGAGGTTAGAAAGTACGAACAACTTCTTGCTACAAAAAATGAAAAAACGGAAGAATATAATGGTATATATGATCGATATGTATCTCCTGTTTTAACAAGGGATCACATTCCACCTTTTTGGAAGTATGATTTAAATAAAGAAACGAACCCTTTTTTCATGGAACGTCTTTCTGTCAATGCAGTTTTTAATGCTGGTGCAATTGAATTAAATGGAAAGTTTTATTTAGTAGCTCGTATTGAAGGGAATGACCGCAAATCTTTCTTTGGTGTAGCAGAAAGTGAGAATGGTATTGATGGCTTTCGTTTTTTTGATTTTCCTGTAATACTTCCAGATACTTGCAAAGAAGAAACAAATGTTTATGATATGCGATTAACCAAACATGAAGATGGTTATATTTATGGAGTATTTTGTTCTGAAAGCAAAGATACAAGAACAACAGATTTATCTGCTGCGGTAGCAGCAGCTGGTATTGTACGTACAAAGGATTTATTGACATGGGAGAGACTTCCAAACCTTATGACTCTTCGTTCACCACAACAAAGAAACGTTGTATTACATCCAGAATTTGTGCAAGGGAAATATGCGTTTTATACCAGACCAATGGATGACTTTATCAATACCGGCTCTGGTGGTGGAATCGGATTTGGACTTTGTGATGATATTTTAAATCCTATCATTGATCAAGAGATTATTACCAGTGAAAGAAAATATCATACGATCACGGAAGCTAAGAATGGTGCGGGAGCAGTACCAATAAAAACGGATAGAGGATATCTACATATTGCCCATGGAGTTCGGAATACAGCCGCAGGCTTACGCTATGTTCTCTATGCATTTGCAACTGATTTAAAGGAACCATGGAAAGTGATTGCAGAACCATCTGGGATGCTCCTTGGTCCACGAGGGGCGGAAAGAGTTGGGGACGTTAGTAATGTAGTCTTTACGAATGGCGCGATTGCAAGGGAGAATGGTCAGGTCTATCTTTACTATGCTTCCTCTGATACAAGACTTCATGTAGCGACCACAACCATGGAACAACTTATAGATTATGTCTTTCATACCCCGAACGATCCACTTCGTTCGGTAGATTGTGTAACCCAACGATGTAATTTAATTCAGAACAACCTTGAATTGTTGAAGTAATCTGTGTTAGTATAGTATGGTAAAAAAGGTGCTATGTATAATGCAGAAGATTATTCTCCTTCCAGAGTGGCGAAACTTCGCTAAGATTACGCACCTGTTTTTCTATGATAGAAAAAGTGTGAAGAGAAATCAATTTTACACTTTGAAGGTTGAATGCTGCGTATTTAACCGACAGGTTTGTGTCTGCGCCACAAACTTGTAATGCGTAAAAAACATGCGCAAGTATGGAGGAAAATATGAATTATTTGGATACCTACCGTTTTTGGTGTGAAGATGCGTATTTTGATGAGAAAACAAAAGAAGAGTTAAAAAAATTAGAAGGTAACGATATTGAAATTAAAGATCGTTTCTATAAGAGCTTAGAATTTGGAACTGGAGGCTTACGTGGTATTATTGGAGCCGGTACTAATCGTATGAACTTATATACCGTTCGTAAAGCTACACAAGGTCTAGCAAATTTTATTAAGAAAGAACATGGAGAAGATCGTGGTGTAGCAATTGCATACGATTCTAGAAATATGTCCATAGAATTTAGCGAAGAAGTTGCACTTTGCTTATGTGCTAACGGAATTAAAGCATATCGCTTTGAGTCCTTACGTCCAACACCTGAGTTATCTTTTGCACTTCGTACATTAAACTGCATCTCTGGTATTGTAATTACAGCAAGTCATAATCCACCAGAATACAATGGTTATAAGGTTTATTGGGAAGATGGCGCTCAAATTACTTATCCAAAAGATGAGCAAATTATCAATGAAGTAAATAATGTTACAGATTTTAATACAGTGAAAACAATGAAAAAAGAGGATGCGATTGCAGCAGGTCTTTATCATACCATAGGAAAAGATATCGATGATTTATATATTGCAGAATTAAAGAAGCAAGTAATTCATCCGGATGTGATTAAGAAAGTTGGAGGAGATTTAAAAATTGTTTATACTCCACTTCATGGAACTGGAAATGTACCAGTACGCCGAGTTCTTGATGAACTTGGATTTGAACATGTTTTTGTTGTAGCAGAACAAGAACAACCAGATGGTAACTTTAGTACGGTTGGATATCCAAATCCAGAAGATCCTAAGGCATTTAAACTTGCTCTTGATTTAGCTAAAAATGTAGATGCTGATTTAATACTAGCAACTGATCCAGATGCTGACCGTCTTGGCGTATATGCGAAGGATTCAAAAACGGGAGATTATGTTTCCTTTACCGGCAATATGTCTGGAATGTTAATCTGTGAATACTTATTAAGCCAAAAGAAAGAGATGGGAACATTGGCAAAAGACGGAGCTCTTATAAAAACAATTGTTTCCACCAATATGGCTGATAAGGTAGCGAAAGAGTATAACATTCAGTTAATCGAAGTGCTTACCGGATTTAAATACATCGGAGAGCAGATTAAATTGTTTGAGCAGACTGGCAATGGTACCTATGAGTTTGGGTTTGAAGAAAGCTATGGCTGTCTCATAGGAACTCACGCTAGGGATAAGGATGCAATTGTAGCAGTTATGACACTATGTGAAGCGGCTGCTTATTATAGCACAAAGGGACTTACCCTTTGGGATCAGATGCAAAATATCTATAAGAAATATGGTTATTTCCGTGAAGGTCTTGAGACAATGACCTTAAAGGGTGTTGAAGGTGCAGAAAAGATTAAGGAGATGATGGAAAACTTCCGTCAAAATCCACCGAAACAGCTTGGAAATTATAAGGTAGTTAATTTCCGCGATTATGAAACGGATAAAGTAATTAATCTTGAAACAAACGAAGTTTCAAAGACTGGTTTACCTAAATCAAACGTACTTTATTTCGAGTTAGATAATGATGCATGGGTTTGTGTACGTCCTTCTGGTACAGAACCAAAAATTAAATTCTACATTGGTGTGAAAGGCATAAGTTTTGAGGATGCAAACGATAAGGTGCAATCCTTAACAGATGCTTTAATGAAATTAGCTTAAATTTTGTAATTGTATAAAGTGTTTGTGATTATACGTTTTTCGTTGCATGAGATAAGAGTGTGACATATTAAAACGACATAAGCAGATATCATCTTTGGTTTCATTTTTTGTTACCTTTATGATATCTGCTTTTCTTTCCTATAAGAGATTTGTGAGATATCTAACTTCTATTTTACATATTCCACTGACGATAAAGCTAGGTCTTAACCAGCTTATTTCTTAGCAGATATATAACTATCAACCATAAACGCATCGATATGCGTAAGAATGGAGGTTACGGTGAAATCATTCAAGCTAAGTTTTTTATCTATATTGGCTTTATTCACAATCAGTATTCTTTTTGTAGGTTGTAAAACTAGAGAGAAGGATGCAGTACATAATGATGTTGAGATAGCAACAACTCCAGAAGCAACGATTACATCAGTGGAAGTAATAGCAACCGAACGAGTAAAAAGTTCGTTAATAAGTACAGGGAATACCTACCGAGTTAAGAAGGTACTCGATAAGATGAAGAATGGGGAGAATACAACGATTGCTTATCTAGGCGGATCCATTACAGAGGGATATCTTGTTAATTCCAATCAAAACTTTGCAATGAAAACAACAAAATACCTACAACAAAAATTTCAGAATACAAACATCCAGCGTATTAATGCAGGACTTAGCGGAACTTCCTCAACGATTGGTTTGCTAAGGGTTAATACGGACGTACTTTCACATTCACCTGATATAGTAGTGATAGAATTTGCGGTCAATGATTCAAGTGATGCAGTTAGTAAAATGGCATATGAGAGTTTGGTAACGGAATGTCTCAACTTAGAGTCAAAACCAGCTGTAATTTTATTGTTTACAGTAACTAAAGCGGGATATACCTGTGAGGAGCAAATGAAAAAAGTCGGGGAAGCTTATGAATTACCTATGATTAGTGTAAAACAAGCTATTTGGCCAGAGATAGAAGCAGGGCAGATGACATGGGCAGATTACTCAAGCGATGAAGCGCATCCGACGAAAGATGGTCATATATTTATTACGGAATGTCTGTCGTATTATTTTGACTTAGTTGATGCGAATAGTCCAGACAATGCGGAAACTGATTATGCTAATGTAAGAGCTTATGGTGCGCCTTATGCTTCTATTAAGTTTTATAATAATACGAATCTTTATCCAAGCTCCCTCGGTGGATTTATAGAAGGAAGCTCGAACATTTCTCATTTTCCTAATGGATGGATTTGGGGAAAGGAAGAAGCGGATTCCTTCCAATTTACCATGGAAGGTAGAAATCTGTTTTTATTATATAAAGAAGATAATAATGAGAATATGGGATGTATGGAAGTCTTTATTGATGGTAAAAAGAAGGCAACTGTGAATGCTAATACAAGCGTAGGATGGAATAATCCTCAAGTTGTAACGTTACTAAACGATGTAACTGCGGGAAAACACGAAGTAGAACTTAGGCTAACTAAAGATACGCAAGGAAAGAATTTTCATATCTTAGGCTTTGGTACGACTGGAACGATAGAAAGTGCAGAACGCATTCGGCCAGAACTATTGCCATATACAGAAAGAGCTGTTCTTAACATAGGGAATACTTACCGTCTTGAAGAATTAATGAAACGAGCAGATTCCGGAGAAAAACTCACCATCGGTTTTATTGGAGGCTCTATCACAATGGGCTCAGGAGCCTCAGCTTATGAAAATTGTTATGCAAGCAAAGTATTTGATTGGTTCCATACTAATTTTAAAGAATCTTCGTTTGAATTTATAAATGCAGGAATAGGAGCAACTACTTCTCAATTTGCCTGCGCTAGAGTAGAAGAGGATTTGCTTTCAAAAAAACCTGATTTTATCATAGTTGAATTTAGCGTAAATGATGAAGGGACTGCAAAATACGGGGAGACTTTTGAAAGCCTTCTTCGTTTGATTCTAGAGAGCGAATCAAAACCAGCAGTAATTGTATTAAATATGGTACAGTACAATACTGGAAACAATGCACAAAATAGGCATAATGAGATTGCGAAGGCTTATGATTTACCGATACTTAGTATGAAAGAAAGTATCTATCAAGAAATTTTAAATGGTAGTATAACAGCACTGGACGTTTCTAATGATAACCTTCATCCAAATGATCGCGGTCATGCATATGCGGCAGAACTAGTTACAAATTTTCTTGATAAGATTGTAAATAATAAGATAACATCCTTAGATATATCCTATGAATTACCTACGGAAACGCAAAAGCTATTAAGTTTCAACTCAAATCGTTATGATAGTAGAAAATCAAAACCGATATTATCTGGTTTTGAAGAAGATAAGAATAAGCAAAATGGAATAACAGATGTGTTTAAGAATGGTTATAGTGCTAAGAACATTGGTGATTCTATTACATTCAAAGTAACTGGTTCTTCTATATCACTCCAATATAGGAAGACCAATCGATTAAAGGCTCCGAAAGCTATTGCAATAATCGATGGAGATGAAAGCAATGCCATTGCCCTGGATGGAAATTATCCAAATGGCTGGGGTGACTGGCTCTATCTTCATGATATAAAAAATAACCTTAAAAATGAAATCCATACGGTAGAAATTCGTATTACAGAAGCGGGAGAGAATCCATTTTATCTTGTCTCAGTTATAACAACAGATTAGAGTTAATGTTAATAAAACTAATGTTTCTTAGAACTTATCCGATATAATGTTTAAGAAAGGAGGGAATATATATGGCGATATCCACAAACTACTATAATTATTCAGCATCTTTGTTTTCATCGACCTCTCAGGGTTCTTCTAGTGGAAGTAATAATGTCCTTGGTCAGTACATGAGTATCAACAATGGAAGTTATAAGAAGTTACTTACCGCGTATTATAAAAAGATGGAAGCGCAAGAGTCCGAATCATCTAGTTCTACGTCAGCTACTTCTGAAAAATCCAAGATACTAGCTGCGAAAAAGGATGCTGACTCACTAAAAGAAGCAACGGATAAACTTCTAGCTACTGGTAAAAATTCCATTTGGGAACAAGTTGAGAAAGAAGTTAAGGACGAAAATACTGGAGAAATGATTAAGGTAAAGGATTACGATTACGATCGTATTGCAAAAGCAATCAATGAATTTGCTTCGTCCTATAATTCTGTTTTGGATTCTTCTAGCAAACAAAACGACCTTTCTGTACTTAAAAAGACTGCATATATGACAGGTATTACAAAGTCAAATAAAGTAGCCTTAGGTAAAATGGGTATTACAGTTGGAGCAGATAATAAACTAACAGTAGATGAAAGTAAGTTGAAATCAGCTGATATTAACGAATTAAAATCATATTTTACTGGTAGCAGCTCCTTCGCAGGCCGAATTCAAGGGAAAGCTTTTGATATTAGTAAGTCTGCAATGAATGCTGTAAATTCTCTGAAAACTTATAACAGAAGTGGAAATATCAATCAGTCAGGTGATCTTGGTAACTGGTTTGATATGGTTTGCTAGTGAAATCATGTGACATACGATGAGAAATAAAGAAGGGGTAATTGGTAACTTATAGAAACATAGTGTCTATAAGTTAACGATTATCCCTGCTTTTTTAATCCTATAAATTTTGTTCAACTATCAATCTATCTTTTTCTTCCAGTCTGGTAACAAACCATCTGTTACTGCATGAAATAGTCTTACCCTAGCACCTGGATGTTCATGATCTAATTGCTTTACGAGATTTTTTGCATATTCTCTTTTCGTATAACCATCAATCGGACATGGATTCTTTAAGACAGGTAAATTATAAGCTTTTTTAAACCCAATTACATCTAATTCATCTACGTAGATGAGTGGGCGTATTAGAGTGATATCCATTCGATCCAGATAAGTAATTGGAGAGAACGTATAATATCGTCCTTCAAATAATAGAGACATTAAAGTTGTTTCAATAACATCATCCTTATGATGAGCATAAGCGGATTTATTACAACCTAGTTCTTTCGCCTTTTCATTAAAAGCACCTTTTCTCATCTTAGCACACAGAGAACATGGATTAGACTCTTTTCTAGTTTCAAAAATAATTGGTGCAATATCAGTAGTTACAACTGTATAATTCACATCAAGTTCTTTACATAAAGCAGCAATCTTACTAGTATCAAAATTATCAAATCCTAAGCTTACTGTAATTGCTTCTAAAGTAAATTTCTTAGGATAAAATCTTCTAAGGCCAGCAAGTGCATATAACAAAGTAAGACTATCTTTTCCACCAGAAATACCAATTGCTATTTTATCTCCGTCTTCAATCATCTGATAATCATCAATTGCTTTTCTTGTATAACTATATAATTGCTGTAGTTTCAATGTTTCTCGTCCTTTCTATTTGAATGCTTATATGGATTTTAATTGATTTATGACTTTATTATTAAGCAGCGAGTAACCTACGAAATAGCAAGATTAATAAATCTTTTAATCCTGTATTTTTATAATTTCTTTTTAAACACCCAAGTTTTTCATGAATTGTGAATAAAATCATAATTTTCATTATAACACATCATATATTTGGATGGTAGAATTTTTTCTCTTTCATAAATTGAGGAATAAACATTGTTTGTCATAAGAGGAATAAAATACCTATGATATGACAAAAGTTTTGAGAAATTATGACACAATTATAACAAATTTAGTATGTATTCTATCCGTGTAGACCAAAGAAAAGTAAATTGGCAAAAAAATGATGTACAGCAGGTGAATTATGAGAAAGAAAATAAAGAACTATAAGAAAATGTGTGTATTATTAATTGTAAGCTTATTGTTAAGTTCTGCTCCGTTGGATCAGGCGCAAGCGGCTAGCGGTCTTAAAATTTATAATTATACAACTAGTTCCTCTATGACTATAACTGAGGATACTATCTCTTACGTATATAATGGGAAAACTATTCCTTTAGGGGATACTCCTGGTATTCTATCTAGCAATGGAGTAGCATTGGGACCATATGTTAAAATCTTCCGTGATACGTTAGGTATTAAAACTTTATATAATAAAGAAAAGAGAACAGTAACTCTTAGAGATGGTAAAACAACCCTGGTTTTAACTATAGGTAGTAAAACTGCATTAGTTAATGGTAAGTCCGTAACCATGAATGCAGCACCAATTTCTATTAAATATACGAAAGCAAAAAAAACAGCTATATTAGTTCCAACAAGATTTGTTGCAGAAACTTTTGGTTATTCCTATAACTGGGATAGTAAAAGTTCTACGGTTACAATTACTAAGCCACTCAACTTATTTTATGACAATCAGTCGGTTAGTTATACTGGCACACAAGGTAATGTTAAATTTGATGGTAAAAATGTGAATGTTTCCAATCTTCCTAGTATCCTAATTGCAAATACTGCAATGACTCAAGCATACAGAGTCTTTGCAAAGAGCATGGGTGTAACTTATAAGTACTCCGCAAGCAAAGGAACCGTTTCTTTTACAAAAGGTGATATTCACTTATTAATGGAATTAGGTAGCAATCTAGCTTACTTAAATGACCAGGTAGTGGATTGTGGTGTGGCACCAAAACTCGTATTTAATGAGGATAACGGTACAGAAGCAGTATTAGTACCTGCACAATTTGTATCAAAGGCGTTAGGTTATGATTATAACTGGAATTCCGCTACAAGAACTTCTGAAATCACAACAACAAATAAAGTTGGGAAAGAGCCAAATATAAACATACCAGTTTCACCAAGTACTCCAGACGATGGTAATAAAAGTGAACTAGAGTATTTTAATTGGACTTCAGAAGAAAGTTATCAGTCAGCATTAGAAGAATCAAAAAATGCGATGAACTTAGATAAGTTTATCAATACAGGTAGCGTAGATTCCTCTCAATTTTTATATATGGCTTCAGATGAAATAACTACAAATAAGGAAAAATATCAGTTAACCTTTACACAGGCATTTTCAAATGTAACTGCGACAAAGAAAAATGAAGAGTTAACTCTTACGTTTGATAACATGGTTGCAACAGACGGTACTTTTACTTTTGGTAATGAATTAGTGAAAGAAGGAAGAGTAATCTATGATGCAGTAAATAATCAAACGGACGTTATCTTTACCTTATCGGATGCAACGGTTAATTATGGGATGACATCAGTAGATGATGGAAAAGGATTGTCCTTATCACTCTATCCAAACTATCTAACACAGATCAGTGCAGGTAGAGATTCAGAAGGATCTGAGTATTTATCAATCACTGGTCTACAAGGGATTAAGCCAATGATTACAGAAGATGAGGATAGTATCTATATATCTATTCCAAATACGATAAATACCTTAGGTGATTATGCTTTCTCGAATCAGGAAGAATTAACTTCAATGGTGTATGTATCATTAAGTACAACATCACCAAAAAACTCATTCCTAATCATTCAAAAACCTGCACCTGAAGTAACTTATGAAATCCATGAGGATGGTTCAACCTTTACTATTTACATTGGCCAAGATGAGGTAATTCCTGAAATCGATAATACACCAATCAATATTGCATTACCAAGTGATGTTCGATTATCTGATATCTCTTCTGAGGACATCTATCATAAAAAGCAGATTGCTATACGTATCAAAGGAGATCACCGTACCTTCTTTGAGCAAAATCCTATTGCAAATACGTATGATAACGTTGCCAACATAAAAGTTTCTTATTCTTCTAGTAAAGGAACTGAAATACTTATTACTACGAATGTAATTCAGGGATTCAAATACACCATTGTAGATGGAAAACTACAAGTTACCATTGATAGACCTAGCGCAATTTATGATAAGATTATCATCCTTGATGCAGGACATGGAGGAAGAGATCCAGGAGCTGTTAAAGGGAACACACAAGAAAAAGTAATTAACTTTAAGGTATTAAATGAATATGCAAAAGATTACTTTACAGACTCTGGAATTAAGGTTTATTACACAAGAGTTGATGATACATTAATTTCACTTGCAGACCGTGCGGCATTTGCAACACAGGTGGAAGCAGATTTCTTCATTAGCCTTCATTGCAACTCAAGCACCAGCTCCGCTGCTCGTGGTACTAGTGTATATTATAGCAGTATCAATAAATCAAAAACACCAAGCGGATTAACTAGCAAAACATTAGCGAATACCCTAGTTAATAATCTTAGTAAATCATTAGGTACTAAGAATCTTGGAATCATTGATAAGGGCTTCGTTGTTGTTCGCGATAACTCAGTACCTGCTGTATTAATTGAATTAGCATTTTTAACAAACCCAAGTGACCTATCTATTTTAACAAGTTCTACTTATCAAAAGAAAGCTGCAAAAACTATTTATGATACGGTAGTTAGTTTATTTGAAGCTTATCCTACTAACCGATAATCAGAATTGGTAAGAGACGAAGCAGAAGAATAGAACGTATTAGTATAAAACAAGCCGTTCGCTTGTTCGAAGAAAGGTTGAATACAATGATAAAGAGTAGATGGAAGTTTATCTTAGCCTGGATGTTATTGTTTGTGTTTGCTATAAATCAGGCTGTTCCAGCATTGGCAGCGAGTGAAGAAACTACAGGGCCTACTATAAAGGCTACCTATCGAGTGTTAAATCAAAAAGCTACGGTAACATATGAAGTGAGTAGTAAAGCAAAGTTAAAATCCTTTGTTTATCTTCCAAACCTTGTAACCTCAGAATATAGTGCACGCTGGAAAGCATCAGGGAAAGAGCTGTCTGAAAGCGGAACGTTTGAAGTGAGTAAGTCAGGTTATTATTCTTTCCGTGCTGAAGACGTCAATGGAGATATTACCGTGGAAAATATATATGTTGATATGGAATTTAAGGCTGTTTGGATTTCTTATCTCGAATTTAAGAGTACCGGATATACCAAAGCGGAATTTGAAGCTCAAATTGATGAAATGTTTGATAATGTTGCTGATATGGGTATGAATGCCGTTGTTGTTCATGTACGTCCATTTGGAGATGCAATGTATGACTCAAGTTATTTTCCTTGGTCAAAGTACATTAGTGGTACACAAGGGAAAGACCCTGGTTTTGATCCATTGGAGTACATGGTAGAAGCAGCTCACGACAGAGGTCTTCAATTCCATGCATGGTTAAATCCATACCGTGTTACTACAAAAAACACCGATGTAAAAACACTGGCAATAGATAATCCAGCGAGAAAATGGTTAACAGATAAGAAAAAGTCGAATGATCGAAATGTACTCTCTTTTGATGGAAATCTCTACTATAACCCAGCAAAATCTGAAGTACGTACACTAATTCGCAATGGAGTACTTGAGATAGTTGAAAACTATGATGTGGATGGAATTCATTTTGATGATTATTTTTATCCAACCCTAGGTTCCAATTATGCGAAAGTATTTGATGCAACGGAATATAATAGTTATGTTAAGTCTTATAAAGAACAAGGTTTACAGGATGAGATTATTCCAATCGATGAATGGAGAAGACAGAATGTAAACTTCTTAGTAAAGGGTATTTACTCCGCAATCAAGAAAGAAAATCCTGATGTAGTATTTGGTATCAGCCCAGGTGGATTCCTTGATACCCTACGCATGAAGGATCGTTATTATGTTGATGTTGACCGTTGGTTATCGGAATCAGGTTATGTTGATTATATCTGTCCACAGCTTTATTGGAGTTTTGAACATAGCAAATATCCATTTGATGGTATTTTAAATCGTTGGTTAGAACTTCGTAAAAATACTAACATTAATGTTTACGTTGGTATTCCAGTATATAAGGCAGGTTCTAATGAAGAACCGGAATTTAAGAAGAATACTAATATTTTAGCGGATATGATTACAACTTGTCGTGATTCTGAAAATGTAGATGGATATATGTTCTATCGCTATAATTATTTCTACAGTGCAGCAACACAAAAAGCATTGAAAAAGTTATTTAGTGTTCTAAACTAAAGTGTATTGATAAAAGAAAAAGTGGCAGTAGCTGAATTTGGCTACTGCCATTTTTATAGACTAATTTATAGTACATGTTTTAATAAAAACAATCGTAGGATATGTTTTGAATAGTAACAATGAATATGTAAACAATAACGAATAGGGTATATAAAAAAATTCGATTATTACTTGCAAAGGATAATGTTATGTTTGATTAGCGTTTACTATTTTATAAGAATATTTGTATATGTTAATTAATAGAGAGCAGATTAGCTAGAAATGAGGTCATTATGAAAGAAGAACAGAAACGTTTTTATGATTATATGTTAGAACGAGCGAAAGCAGAGTGCAAAGATCAAATGAAACATATCTTACTGGAAAGCTTTTCAAAACAAGAGGATGGAACATTTACAATAGAATACCAGAATGAGATTATTCCACAGTTAATGTCTTTTATAAAAAGTGATTATTTGGATGAAGTAAAAAGAATTATGACAACATATAAAAATCAAGAAAAAGTTTAGGTTATATAGACTGCATGGAGGTTACAATGACAACAATAGCGATTATATCAGATACTCATGGCTTATTACGTCCAGAAGTATGTGAGCACTTAAAACAAGTAGATTATATCCTTCATGCTGGAGATATTCATACGAAAGAAATCTATGATGAGTTATTAACTTATGCACCATTATTTGTTGTTCGTGGTAATAATGATAAGGAGTGGGCAGAATTTTTACCCTCGTCTTTAACTATCTCGGTGGACAGCATTACTTTTTATCTTATTCATAACAAGAATGAGATAAAACAGTTGCCAACCGAAGTGAATATTGTTGTTTATGGTCATTCTCACAAGTACTCTTTAGAGAGAAAAGAGGATGTTCTTTGGTTAAATCCAGGGAGTTGTGGTAGAAAGAGATTTTATCAAGACGTTACAATGGCAATCCTTATAGTAGAAGACGATCGTTATAGAATATATAAAATAAATTTCAATGCATCTTATTGTTAACATAATACTAATATGTAGATTACATTTATAAGTGTAGTATTAACTCAGTATTAGATTTGAAATTATGAATGAAAGAATCTGATCTATCGCATTACATTTTAATCCTATTTGTGATACAATATAAGTAAGATTTAATACTTTATTTACAAAGGAGAGTTAAGAATTGAATACAATAATGTCATACACAGAAATCATAGAAAATGCAAAAAAGAACATAGGACCATATTGCAAGGCATGTCCTGAATGTAATGGAAGAGCATGCAAAAATCAAATACCTGGACCGGGTGCTAAAGGTATTGGTGATACAGCCATAAGAAACTATGATAAATGGAAAGAAATACGTTTAAACATGGATACGCTCGTAGCATCGTCAAGCATAGATACGAAAAGAACTATTTTTGGAAAAGAATTTGATTATCCATTTTTCGCAGGTCCAGTAGGTGCTATTAATCTCCATTATGGGGATTCTTACAATGATTTAACATATAATGATGTATTAGTAAAAGCCTGTGCAGATGCTGGTATAGCGGCATTTACAGGGGATGGTGCTAATCCTGAGGTTATGAAATCAGCTACATACTGTATCAAATCAGTAGATGGTATTGGTATACCTACTGTGAAACCCTGGAACACGGATACATTAAAAGAGAAATTTCAACTCATTGAGGATAGTAATGCATTCGCAGTCGCTATGGATGTAGATGCTGCTGGATTACCATTCTTAAAAAATATGCAACCACCAGCAGGAAGAAAATCAAAGGAAGAATTGCGTGAAATCATAAAGCAAACAAAGCAACCATTTATTGTGAAAGGTGTTATGACAGTGAGAGGTGCTGAAAAAGCATATGAAGCTGGTGCTGCAGGTATTATTGTTTCAAACCATGGTGGACGAGTTCTTGATCAATGTCCATCTACTGCTGAAGTACTAGAAGAAATAGCAAAAGAGTTTAAAGGAAAGATGACTATATTTGTAGACGGTGGTATCCGCTCTGGAGCTGATGTTTTCAAAGCCTTAGCTCTTGGTTCGGATGCAGTCGTTATAGCCAGACCATTTGTTACAGCTGTATTTGGTGGTGGATATGAGGGGGTTAAGTCCTATGTTCAAAAGATTGGAGCTGAACTTATTGATGTCATGGAAATGTGCGGAGTTTCATCTTTAAGGGAAATCACACCAGATTGTATTTGGATAAAATGATGAAAAAGTGAAATAAAAGTGATAAAAAGTGAAAAAAATTGAAGTTAAAAGTTTTAAATAGAGAAATTTGAATTACTGGATTTTTTAATTTCTGAATTACTGGATATATTTTAATTCCTTGACCAAATTCATAAATTATGGTAAAACAGAGAAAGGCATAGGAGAATTCCTTACCTAAATAAACAGGAAAGGGTGACATAAAATGTTGAAAACAAATGTAATCACAAAGAAAGCTACGTTAATAATTAGGAAAGCTACAGGAGGGATTACAAATCAATAGCCCTTCTGGTTATTTAGGAGGAAATTAATTTGGATATTATAATTAGAGATACGAAAAAA
>JAEWHR010000087.1 GCA_023387655.1 Bacillota bacterium | reverse complement strand
CATCAAACACAGTTCTTTGCCAAACATTTCTGCTTGGACTTTATTCTCAACGAATTTCAAGGTTGTTTCACTGTTCAGTTATCAATGTTCTTATTTTGAAAATCTCCAGCAAACTTTCGTTTCTTTTAATTCTCATTGCTTGCTTTCGTTTCTCTCAAGCAGCTTAGTTAGTATATCATGTTGCTTTTTGTTTGTCAAGAACTTTTTTCAAAGTTTTTTGAATTATTTATTCTTTTCAAACAATTTAGCGACTCGTTTATCTTAACACGCTTTTCTTTGCTTGTCAACCCTTATTTTAAAAGGTTTTTTAAGATTTAAATTGTTTATACAATTCAGTCATCTCTCAACGACAGCTTAGTTAGTGTACCACCTTCCTAAGTGAATGTCAACTACTAAATTGAAATATTTTATAAACTACTAAATTGAAATATTTTATAAACTTCTTTTTAATTAATTTCTTTTCGAACTCCCCCCCTCTTCTTCTGGATTAATACACATGAGTCTATACAATGATGCGCTACATAACAAAGCAAGATGCGACTTAGTCATCTCAATATTGATAAGTACCATCTAGATTGATTGCAGCATTTATATAGAAGATAGTCTTCTTATACAAAATTCTTCATATTACTCTTCTTTTAAAAGAAAGAACTTAAAATTATTTGATGAAACACTTCATTCTATTTCTGACAATGTTCACAAAAGTAAATTGTTCCACCCATATAGTTTGCCTTTCTTATTTCCTGTCCGCATTTGGTACATGGGGTCAGATAGGTTTTTCTGCTTAAATAAGTAAGATACTTTCCTTCTTCTCCAAATATATCTTTTTCTGTATCTCTGCCGCCACCTACCACCATATCACGAAGAACTTTCTTTATTGCTGTAAATAAATTTTGGAATTCTTCTTCCTCAACCTCCTTCATCTTTCTCTTTGGATGAATACCTGAGGCAAAAAGAATATCCTGAAGTACTCCATTCCCTAATCCAGGAATTCTTTGTTCAGTTGCCAGGAATGCTTTAGCAGATAAATTCTCACACTTATTTGTATACAAGGATTTAAAATAGGAATAATCAAATTCCTCTGATAACGGATGCGGTTTTTCTATCGCTCCTTGATAATAGCCATTCTTAAATTCTCCTTCCGTAAATGCCCAGATTCCGCCATACATCATGACTGTTACCACCAGTGCAGAATCATCTTCAAACTCTATATATAATTGATGCTTTTTAGGAGCTTTCTCCTTATCCGCATAATAGCGTATTGCTGTTCCATCTGTAAAGACGATTTTACAATCCTCTGCTTTAATTTCTAACATTCCCCCACACGGTCTTGCTGTTTCTATCTTTTTACCAGATAAAAGTTCATCATAACTTTCTGGACTTCCATGATACCACGCAAATGAGTGCGGTGATTGGTTTGCTTTTACATAACATATCACCTTACCTGCAAGAGTCTCGTTTATTTCCTTAGATAATACAATACTTTCCGGTATTTCAAGCATAAAAACCTCCTATGATATGATTCGATTCATGGATAACTGCATTATCAAAACTAAAATGTTGTTTTGATAAAGGAATGGTTCAGTAATAACATCTCAACTTTTCTCAGAAGATAAAGGACAATTTCCAATTAACTTCAGTATCTATATTATAAACTAGTTGACATAATTTGTCATTCTGCTTTTTCCATTCGAAACCCATTCTTATCATCATTTCATAAGAGGTATTATATATCGTTAAATAAGAGATATTATATCATTAAATAAGAGATACTATATCGTTAAATAAGAGGTATTATATCATTAAATAATGATTTGAGTATTAAAAGCCCCTATTCAAAGTTTTTACGATTTCTCACAAGATATCACTTTTGACGCATAATTAGCAATTAGACTAGAATCTCTCTACAGATTCCACTCTTTCGGAAGATACGCTTTTGTTGCATCTAACATATCATCTACAAGTTTTTCAACTTCTTCTTTTGTTGCCATTCCCTTCACTAGTGGGTCTTGCTCAAATGCTTTGACAACCAAGGCTTTATCACAAGTGAGTGCTGCTTCCATGATATACTCATGATTTAAAATATGTGGCATTGTTAATTCCACAATGTTTTCTGGCATTTCACCTGCCATAATAGGACGTATGGAATTTCTCTCAAACACCGCATTGGTTTCTACTATTGCAGTACTTGGAAGGTTTTCAATTTGAAGGTTCGTATTTGGTATATTTACGTTACTGATAACTCTTGTTAAGCCACAAAGTGCTTTTATTAAAAGAATACCTTCTTCACCAGATGGTTCAAGTTTAATTTCCTCTTCTCCACTTACCAATCTATGACTCTTCTTTAAACGATCTTCTAAATCTTTTTTTCTCCAATCAACTGTTGTTAGTCCAAACTTCCAGTTAGCCACAGTCTCTTTGTCCTTTAAGTAACGTTGACTTGGCATGAACTCTGCTAGATGACGATCTCCTGCTGCAGCGATTAAACCATATTCTTTAAATAAGTCAAATTTCACACGATGTTTACAAGCAAAGGACGCATTTGCCCAGTTTTCATCTTTTTCTTTAAATCCTTCTTCAAAATGCTCCTCAACATACTTACGATAAATAGGAAACAAATCAATTCCTTTATAAGATGCATAATCAAACCAAGTAAAATGATTAATGCCAAGTACATTGACATGGATTTCACTTCGATCAATATGATCAATTTTTAATTCTTGCTCTGCAATTCCTTTTAGCACTTTTTGTGTTCCAAATACCTCATGGCAACAGCCAAATGCCTTAATATTTGGGAATACATGATATAAAGTTTTTACACACAGAGACATCGGGTTAGTATAATTAATGACCCAAGCTTCTGGAGAAAACTCTTTAATTGCATTAGCGATTGTGACAAACATTGGAATGGTACGAAGTGCTCTTATCATACCACCAGGTCCAGCAGTATCTCCAACAGATTGATAAATACCTAGACGCTCTGGCATATGTACATCTGCATCCATTTCATCAAAGGTTCCTGGTAATATAGAAATTACAACAAAGTCAGCTCCCTTTAACGCCTCATCAATTGTCTTAGCTGTTTCGTAATTCCATTTACCTACGGTATCTTCTCGCTTGGTTATCATGTTTCCAATGACTTCATTGTTATTTGCAGCCTCTTGATTGATGTCATAAAGACAGATTGTACCACTCATACTTGGTTCCATTGCTAAATCTGTCATGAAAGTCCAAGCCCAACCACGAGATCCACCTCCTATATAAGCAATTTTTACATCGGAAACTTTTCCATTATTATATTTCATCTTCCGTTACCCCTTTCTATCGAAATCTCCTATTATACACTGGACTTTCCAGTATAATGAAGTATAATTATATTATAAAAAATTAATATTAATCTTAATTTTTAAACTATATGATACATTTAAATTTAATTAACTATTTACTTATGGTAAGAAAATTTTTAATCTCCACTTTGGATTCAATCGTTTAATTAATTGTAAGGTGTATCAAACGTTTATTACCTTTTCCATCTTTCTTATCACTATAGATTCACCAACTTTCTAGGAAATGGAGGGAACTATGAGACAAATTGTATTCGAAGAATCCCTAAATGGGATCACCATTGATCGTATCATACGAGACTATGAATATAACATGCCTACTAAGCACTTTCACGATGAATACGAAGTGTATTATCTTCTGGAAGGCGAACGCTATTACTTTATTGAACAACAAACCTACCTTGTAAAAAAGGGAAGTTTGGTTTTTGTAAATCGTGGGCAAATACATAAAACAGGTTTAGCAGGGACTTCTTACCATGACCGTATCCTCATTGAGTTAAAAGAGGAACCTTTCGCTTCTTTCTTTTCCTTCCTAGGAGATTTATCTCTGAAAGATTTCTTCTCCAAACATTATGGAGTATTAAAATTAGAAGAAAAGGACCAGCGACGTATTGAACAGCTATTGACTAATATCGCAACAGAAATACAGCACAAATCAATTGGATATGAACTTTCCGTTATGATGAAGTTAGCCAAATTACTAATCTTTGCATTGCGTTGTAAAGCGGATAGCAATACATTTATCCCTGCAACTACTGCTACCACAGCAAAACATCGAAAGGTTGACGAGGTCGCTTCTTATATTGTTAACAATTGTACCAAACCACTCTCACTAGATTCCCTATCAAAGCACTTCTTTGTTAGTAAGTGCTATTTAAGTCGGATTTTTAAAGAAGTTACCGGATTTACCGTAAATGAATACATCAACATACATCGTGTTCAAAAAGCACAAAATCTGCTTCTGTATAGTGATTTCAATATCACCGAGATTTCGGAACAACTTGGTTTTCAAAGTATAACCTACTTTGTGCGAGTGTTTAAAAAATACACTGAGACTTCGCCATTGCAATATCGAAAACAAAACAAAAAGGAAATTCAACCTATTCGTGCAAAAAAGGCAGAACTAGAAGAATAAGTAGCGTCTTAAGTAGAGGTTAAAGGCATAGCTAAATAAAGGAAGAACCTCAATTACGGCAGGACCACAATACAGGAAGAACCTTAATAACAGAAGAACCTCAATATAGCAGAACCTCAATATAGCAGAACCTCAATACAGGAAAAATCTTTGGATAGGAAGAACCTTCATCAGGTTCTTCCTTATTCTTATCCTTCGTAATCAAAATAGTCAAAGTCCGCAGGTAAAGCTAAACCTGTCATATCAAAACAGAAAATTCCAAAATGTGCTCCCGTAAAACCTCTGCAATGCTCATCGGTCAGTATCTTTGTACTATATTCTCCTGTTATCTGAAACCAACTAAGGCCATCATATGAATAGGAGAAATAGGCAAAAGTACCATACTCATCTGTTTCTACTTGTAAATGTAGCTGATTATGTTCTTTTAACACCAGTGGTTCTATTAAGTCCTCATATACCCCGGTATCACTTCGAAGTAATATTAAGACTTCTCTTCCCTCTTCATCCACCGATTTTCCAAAGATATAATGGTTTAAGGCATCGTAAAAGTACGTGATTCCTGCCACCTGCTCTGGATGACTTGGTTTAAATTCAAGTCCGGTCATAGCTTTTGCATGATACTCCGTTTGTCTTCTAGCAAGCAGACTGACATGGTGTAAAGAATTCAGTGACTCTTGGCCGTATAACCTTAAGTACCCTGCTCTTTCGGACAAACTAGCTTTCTCTCCCAGAGGGATTCGTGGACTTGAATAAACTATATCCAATGTTTTATCATCAAAATCATCCCTTGTCTTTGGTCTAGCTACAGGATAAGAAGTTATTCCAATCGGCTCTTCTACTTCTACATCAGCTATACCTGTCTGATTACTTAGTCTTAACCAGCCATCTTCGCTCCACTCCACTTTTTGAATTGCTGTCTCTCTGCCAAGCAAAGAATCTTTTGTTCCTTCTCTTGGTCTAGAACAAAGATGAACCATATACCATTCTCCATGGCCCGTATCTGTAAAATCAGCATGACCGCATTTTTTTAAAATACCATCGTCATCTTCCTTTGATGTAAGCATTGGATTATTTGGATCTACCTCATATGGGCCCCAGATATCTTTTGATCTAGCAAACGTAACACAATGCCCATATCCAGTACCGCCTTCTGCTGTAATCAAATAGTACCACTCCCCTATATGATATAGATGTGGTCCTTCTGTATATCCATAGGATGTACCCGCAAAAATATTTTTAATTTCACCAATCAATTTTTTCTCTTTTGCATCGTATTCCTGCAGTAATATCCCTTTGAATCCATTTCTCATATTCACCAAATACTTACGTCCATCCGTATCATGGAAAAGGGAAGGATCAAACCCTGAACTATTTAAATAAACAGGTTCTGACCATTCTCCATCAATCTTATTTGATTGAATGAGATAATTATGGGTATTATAAAATCGACCTTTCTTTGTCTTAACATCGGTATATATAATATAGAAGGTACCGTTAGAATAACTAAGACAAGGCGCCCAAATTCCACCAGAAGTTGGGTTACCTATCATATCTACCTGACTCCTCTTAGTAATTGGAGAAGGTAACTGCTCCCAATGCTTTAAATCCTTTGAGTGAAAGAGACGTATTCCCGGCCACCACTCAAAGGTTGAAGTTGCAATATAATAATCCTCGCCAACTCTAATAATACTTGGGTCTGGACAAAAACCTCGTAATATTGGATTTTGAATCATACAAGCTCCCATCTGTGCTTCTGCACGTATACAATCAAGTGTACCTTATACCCATTGCATGAAAAAAACCGTTAATCCAATTGATGTAAATTCTGTACACTTTCATTAGTTACCTGTTCTTAATAAGGAAATGGTAGCATTCCTTCCTGCTTTACACACCAGCTACCATCCTTTGGAAAGCCCGGTGCCTCCTCCTTACAACCTTGATAACCAGCAACCATCATAGCTACTGCAAGTAATAAAGAACCATTCCCCGGAAGATACAGCGGTAAGTCATCACGTAATCGCTGATAATTATTTCCGCTTGCTACATAAGAATTCTTCGGTGTATCCATTAATAGAATATCGATTGCTCCGCTAGGGTCTCCTAATCGAACCTTCGTCATTGCCATAAGCGCAAAGTCCCAACCCCACATTGTATCAAATTTCCAACAATCCATAATCTTATCGTACGTATTTTGAACATATTGTGCTTCTGCCCGCTCTCCAGGTAATAGCCCATAAGCTAAAAGCATAGACGGATGATCCTCATTAAAATGAGTAAACGTATCGATACAACCTTCATGAGAAAGATATCTGCCATCATCCACTGGAAGCGGAGCCATATGGTTTGCAACAAACTCCCATTCCTTGTTCTCTTTCCCAATTCGTTTCGCCCATGTGACCGCTATCTTAAGTCCAAAGCTCCAATATTCTAATTCAAAAGTAGGATTTGATGTCGTGCTTGGTTTAAAACGTTCCTGTGCTGGAATTAATGGTGCAGGTAAATCGTAACACTTCTTCTTTTCATTCCACTGAGCAAAGTCGCACATGAAATCGGCAGTTTCTTTGACGATGTTCCAATATTCACTTAGAATTTCATCTCGTTTTGTATCGTGATATAATAATTCAAGCATATATAGAATATGTGGCTGCTGCCATATAAGTAAAGTCGCAATAGTAGATGGACTATCAATCGCATCATACGCTACCATCTTCGGCCATCTAGCTCCAGCGTAACCATTCCTCTTCGCATTCATTCTTGCCTCAGGTAAATGTTTCTCATACCAAGAAAGACTTTTCTCTAAATATCTACTTCGATTCCACAATGGTAAAAAAGCGCTGTGCCACAGATGCATCTCTAGATGAAATTTACCATACCAACTATTACAGGTTAGTCCCGTTTCCTGTGGCGGCATAGATCCACAGGATTGTATCTTTAACAAATATAATGATAAGATAACTCTTCTCTCTAATTCCTTTGCTCTTTGATCTATGGAACCAGAAAAATCCACAATTGCGCCATTGTCCCAGAAATTTCGATAGGAAGTAATACTGCTATTCACTACCTTAGAAAAGGATAACTCCTCTTCCCTATACCCATTCACTTCCTTGTGAACGGATAGTTCCTTTTCAAAGGAACAGGTAAAACAAAGAGAATCTTCTAACGCTCTTATGACAAACTCATGCTCTTTTGGATTTTCAAATTCTACTTTTGTTTCCGTTTTTATAGCCACATAATAAAAATCCTGATCTAACCTACGCTCTAAATACCAACTATTTTCCCCATGCTTTTTAACCGTAGTTTGATGGCTGTTAGGTTTTTCCCAATCAGAAGCTGTAATATCCGGTGATCCGTATGGAAATAAGAACCTTACTGATAACTTATTAAGGTGCAAAGCTTCTGATTCTATATGGATTCCTAGAATATCCTCCTCCTGATGGCATATCGTTGTTACCTTAACGGGATATCCTTCCACTGAAAATCTACTATTAATAATACCTTCATATAAATTAAGTTCCTGCCGAATATCTTTGATTTGATCAGAGGATATCTCCTTATCTTCCCAAAAGAAACTAATTCGTGCCAGATTTAAACGGTGTGGATTTTGGCGAAGCCAATCATATACTTCTTCATTCCCCGGTATCTTATCAACTGCATAAGTTACGGTTCTATCCACAGAATCATATTCTGTCATCACCAAATCTTCCATTGTATAGTACTTATTTGCCTTGACCGGAGTTTTATGCCATCCCCATTGACTCATGGTACAAAGAGGTACTTTATGCTCTATCTGTTCCTTATAGAGAGTCTGCAACCCTGTTGCATCTACAGTAAAAGCAAATTCACCATTACCTACCGATAGAGGTGATTCTGGATCCACTTCCTTCATGATAGGATTATGCCTATTCACTAACTCATAACGATTTATCATAATTTCCTCCTAACCTCATAGCAATATAACCCACTGCAACTTAATCTTTATTTCTTAGTACTATAAATCCTTTTATCCTTTTATCCTTTTAAACCACTTGTACTAATACCTTCCACTAAATACTTGTTAAAGAATAGGAAGATTAAGAATACCGGTAGAAGTGATAAGGTTGACATTGCAAACATTGCACCGTAATCCGTGGTTGAAGATGCATCTGCAAATAATTTTATTGCAATGGATACCGTATAATCTTCTGGTTTATTCAAGTAGATTAATGGTCCCATGAAATCATCCCATTTCCAATAAAATTGGATAATTACTGTTGTAACTAAAGCTGGTTTTAGTAATGGTAGGATAACCCTGGAGAATATGGTATATTTACTGCAGCCATCAATCGTAGCTGCTTCATCAAGCTCTCTTGGAATACCCGCCATAAATTGCATCATTTGATAAATAAAGAATGCTTGCCCAAAAAAATGAGGTAATACAAGTGGTAAGATAGAACCTACCATTCCTAATTTATTGTAGATAATATACTGTGGAATTAAGATAATCTGTCCTGGTAGCATCATCGTACATAACATTGCCGTAAACAGAACTTTTCTTCCTCTAAACTTAACTCTAGCAAAGGAGTATGCTACACAAGCAGAGCTTACTACGGTTGCAAAGGTTGCTATTACTGTAACAACAAAGGAATTCTTAAAGAAAGTTCCAAACGTTATTCCGCCAAATCCTCTCCAGCCATTGGTAAAATTCTCCCACCTCCAGTTTGGAGGTATCAGACTTAAGGAACCATTTAATATTTCTACATTGTTTTTTAAAGACCCAGTAATCATCCACAAAACAGGATATATCATGATAAAACCAAAACAAAGAACAAATGCATGGTACAGTACTTTGCCAAATTGTCTTCTTAATTTCATGCCCATCAAAAGCTCCTCCCTTCTATTCCTGTCCCGCTTCGGAAAATACCCAACGCTTCGACGACTTAAATATCAGTAAGGTAATCAAACTCATTACAACAAGCATTACCCATGACATTGCACTCGCATATCCCATGTCATAATATTTAAATGCCTGATTATATACATAGAGGGAGTAGAAATTCGTTGCATCGTTTGGTCCACCCTTCGTAATAACAAATGCTTGGGTAAATGCCATGAACGCTGAGATGGTCTGCATAACCAAATTATATAAGATAATAGGGGAAAGGCATGGTAGTGTTATCTTAATAAAGGATTGTCCTTTATTTGCTCCATCAATTTTCGCTGCTTCATAATAAGTACTTGGTATTTCTTTTAGTCCTGCAGCAAAGATAATCATAGAAGAACCAAATTGCCAAACTGTCATTAATACTAATGGAACCATCGCAAGTTTTTGGTCTCCAAACCATGATACTTTCTCAAGTCCTAGATTCATCAAAATTATATTAACTAATCCCTTAGATGAGAATAGTTCTTTCCATACTAATGCTACTGCGATACTTCCTCCAATGAGGGAAGGAACATAATAAAGGGAACGATAAAAAGTTACACCTTTACTTTTTCTCGTAAGTAAGTAAGCAATAAATAAAGCAAATGCTAATTTCAGTGGAACACTAAAAAATACATATTTTAACGTAACGCGTACTGATTTCAAGAATCTAGCATCTTGAAATAAACGGATATAATTATCAAGCCCTACAAAGTTTTCCTGTGCAATTAAGTTGTAGTCCGTAAAGGAATAGTACATGGAAACAATCATAGGAACGATGGTAAAACCAAGGAAACCAATAATAAATGGTAATGCAAAGGTATAACCAACCGTATTATCATTGTAAAGAAATTTATGAAAGCTCGATTTTCTCTTATCCTTCTTCTCCATAGAATCCTCCTTCTTGCGAAAAGGACTCTTACCTTTCTTCGTAATTTCCACAAAAAAGAATAAGAGTCCTAATACACAACATTTTATTCATGTGCCAAACACAAGTGGTCAAGGGTAAGTCTTACTGAACTATTTAAATTGTTTGCTCGCAAAGTCATAAATTTCTTGTGCTGCTTCCTCCGGTGTCTTATCTCCATAAATAACTTGTTCTACTAACAATTTATATTGATCCTCAATAATTGTCTTACTCTCTGGACTAATAACATTAACCTCTCCAGTTTCAAAGCTTCCTATTAAATCAACAAAGTTATACATAATATTTGTTGTCTCATCCGCATTTACCTGTAATGCCATACGGACATTATCCATTATTGGAATACCACGTTCCCCTTGAAGAATTTCATTTGCTTCTACGCTGTTAACAAAGAAATTGATAAACTTTGCTGCTTCTTCTGGAACCTTTGAATCTTTTGATACACAAAGCATCTGTGAAGATTGAATTACAGAGCCAGATGGTCCGTCTGCTATCTTTCTTGGAGCTGGAGCAATTTTAATTTCTCTACCAGCTGCGTTAATTAAGGATTTTAGCTGATTACTAGCTACCCATGTCATAGCTGCTTCACCGGTAACTAAGTAGTCACCCTCAATATCCTTGATTTCAGCAATTGCACCTGGGTCAGGATATGCACCCGCATCTACTAATTCTTTTCTCATTGCTAGATAATCTACTAACATATTTGGATCATCAAATCCAAGCTTATCATTTGTTGTTGCAAAGAAGTTTAAGGCATAATCCTCTTGAGAAACTCCCATACTACATCCAGAAATAAAGTCATCCATCTTGGAACTTCCATAAATTCCTAATTTCTCATGAATTGTTAAACAAGCTTGCTTCCATTCATCCCATGTCCAATTCTCTGTTGGTTCTGCTACACCAGCTTGTGCAAATAATGCTGGGTCGTATGCGATACCATAAGCATTAACACCACTAGATAATGCTAATTGAGAACCGTTGTACTGAGTTGTTAAAAGGTAAGCATCCGTCGTATGAGACGTATCTACAGTACCGTTAGCTATGTATTCATCAAGTGGTACGATTTTTTCTAAATATGTTGGGAAATTACCTCCTAGCTGGAAGATATCCCATACAGAGTTCGATGCTACTAAAGTGTTTAACTTAGTAAAATAACCATCAAAATCAAAGAACTCGTACTCAATATCTATGTGCGGATTCTGTGATTCATACAGCTCGATTACTTTTACTGTTGCATCATGTCTTGTTTGTGATCCCCACCATGCCATACGAAGTTTAATCTTTTCCCCATTCGATCCCTCGTTGTTTGTACCTGATGATTGTTCTGTATTATTTGTACCACCAGAATTTTTATCATCTGTGGAATCCTTTTTTACAGAACCACAAGCTGTTAATCCCAATACTAAGCTTGCCGCCAATAATGTTGTAATGACTTTTTTAAGTTTCATAATGTCTTCTCCTCTCTATTTCGGTGTTATTTGTAGTATAGAAGAAAAGAGCATTATAGTCAATAAATATGTATAAATTGCACAATATCCGGATAACTTTTATCATTTTAGTACTATATTTACCGCTTCTATTCTCATTTAGTCACAATATTTTTAGTATCTTTGTGACTTTTGTATTAAAACAATAAATATAAAATGAATTTATTTTAAAATTTTACTATATTTTATCCCTCTATTTTCCTGCTAAATCCATCAGCCTTATTTAAAACTGAAGACTTTTACATACTTTATTAAAAAGAGTACAATTTTTACTCATTATATGGAATTTATCTCATCTGGTGTTAATTAAGAATACGGTCTACATGGATAAAAGAATACTGCTCTCCTTCATATTCTCGAATCTTAACATTTTCTAACTGTACCTCTTTCACATTTTCTATGTGTACCCCACACTTTGAAGTCTCCATAATATAATCAGCCATTATTGGTAATCCCGTAACTGCATTTTCATGAAAGGAAATAGTAACATTCTTTAATACAATTTTCTTTATTTTCTTTTCTGGTAGACCTACAAAATATATCCCTGATACGTGGCTATCTTTACAAACAATATTTTTAAATTCCAGTGTTCCGATCTCAGGGGTACCATCATCTACAGGTAAAGCAGATCGATTTTGAACATAATCAGAATGACCATCAAAATCACAAAAGTAAAACATATTCCCGGTAATTGGTGATAATACATTGTCCATTTTTATTTTGTTGAAAAATATTCCATCGACAATGGCTTTTTTTCCTCTTCCACGCCTAGTTTTTATTCTTAAACCACGATCTGTTTTATGAAATTCACTGTTTAATACTTTAACATCAAAAACTCCACCTGCGTTTTCACTCCCTATAGTAACTGCACCATGTCCATTTTCCATAAAACAATGACTAATTCGTATATGACTCGTAGCTACCACAACATTTGACTTTTTTCCTGATTTGATTGCTATACAATCATCACCTACAGAAAACTTTACTCCAACTATCTCAATATTATTTGACGATTCCGGATTTAATCCATCGGTGTTTGGAGAAACTTTTGGATTGTATATAGATAAGTCAAGAAATTTACACTTGCTACATAAGTATGGATGTATCGTCCATGATGGACTGTTCATTACTGTGATTCCCTGCATTATAATATTAGAACAACGATTAAAATAAACTAGTCTTGGTCTATGACTTTTTTTCCACTCATCACTCCACCAATTTTCATAACTTGCACATCCATCAATTTTACCAAAACCAGTAATGGTAACATTCTTAACATGGATTCCATTCAATAGAGCTGCAAAACAATCCATTGCTTCCCCTTCCCAGGTACTTAGAGCGTATTCACTGTTTGGATCCGATGTTTTTACTTTGCCTGGAAGTATTGGTTTTTTCTCTCGGTCAATGATACCCGATAAAACTGCTCCCTCTTCTAGCTCAATACAGATATCACTTTTTAAAAATAAAGCAGATACTTTATAAATTCCCTTTGGTATGGTTATTCTTCCATCCTTCGGACAACTCATAATAGCAGCTTGGATGCTTATGGTATCTTCTGATATACCGTCACCTTTTGCTCCAAATTGACGCACATCCAATGAGATATCTTCATATTTCGTTGTGATTTTCTGATACTCTATTGGTTGCTTTCCCTGTTCTGAAATACCGATTCGGTAATCTTTTTCTGGTTCCAAATGATAGATACTAGAAACCACCTTATTGGTTGACGCATAGTATTTGTCTTCAATGTAAATATCGTATGTTTTTTCAGTATAAAAATATCCATCAGTCATTAACTGAATAGTAATTTCACGTGAACCTATGTATAATGCTTTAAATTTCATGCTATTCACCTCTACTTTTTATTTATACTCATCTGAGCCTCTTAATCTAGGCAATATGAGTAAGACAAGCTTTCTCTCTAAGTAATATGAAATGTACCAATTAAAAAACTTTTCACCATACCTTGTCCTTTCATCATTGGTTATCGTCTACAGCACAACATATGGCAAAAACAGAAAGCAAGAAAACTATATTTTCTTGCTTTCTATTTTTCAAACCTTCTATCTTTTCATTATAGATAATACTCTAACCTCAAATCTTACTTAAAATTTTTCTTAGTAAACTGTTTATTCCGTTAAAGATTTTTTAATTTCTTTCGCTGCCTCTAATTCATCTATTCTCCACTGCATGATATTTTCAGCACCTAACTGTTCACATTTTTCTACCATTTCATCCCACTTAGCATTAAATTCTGCTTCTGTTTCTGCATATACCATAACCCAGCTCGCTGTCACCACTGTATCTTTAATTGCATCGATCATTAACTGCATCGTATCATCTGGAGTTTTAGCAAAAGTTGATACATCAGCCAATTCACTTTCCCTATAAAGTGCATTCTTATCTTCAAGTAAATTTAACCAGGAATCATACTTCATAGTTGCTTTCCATTTTTCATATATTTCATTGTTAATGGTGGCTTCAACATAGTCAGGCCATGAAGTCTGTACTGTAGATAATTTTTGTCCATTTTGTGTATAGCTAATATCAGTTCCAGGTCCGATAATAAATGGGGTATTCCATAACACATACTCCTCTCCATTAGGAAAAGTAAATGTTTCTCCAGTGATGCTTGCATTAATATAATTTTCTGTTACCCAAACCTCTCCATTACTATCTTTATTCCAAGTACTTCCCTCTGGACCACAACGCATAGTCATAAATGCATCAGGATTGGACATCATTTCTAAAAATGATAAGCATGCATCTACATTCTTTGTTTTTGCATTCACTACTAGATAAATATTGCTACCAAATGTATTTTGTACATTATAATAAATGTTTTCATCATCTAAAAGATATTGATAATAATATGGAGCCCAACCTGGTGATGCAGGCCATCCTGCTAAAGCGGAGCGCTGTTGATGTACAATTGCCTGGGTTTGAGAACGAGTATAGGAAATAGAATCAGGATCTAGTAATCCCTCCCTATATAACTTATTCATAAACGTAAGTCCTTCATAGTACAAACTGGAATCCTCTAAAATAGAAGAATACGTTCCATTAATCATATCAGTTTCAAGCAAATAAGCTAGATTATCCGTGGAATACCCAAAGATGCTATAAATACTGAACATATTGTAGAAATAACTTGAGTCAAAATCAGAGAATAAGTTCATGGCATACATATCAACTCCGGTTTCACTTACTGGTTCTGCCTCCTGCATTTTCTTAAATACAGGAATTAACTCATCTAGATTATGAACTTCTGGAGCACCGATTTTCTCATAGAGCTCCCAATTTAATCTTAAACAATATCTGTCTGTATCTGTTTTCTTCTGACCAGCACCAATATTGCTAGGAATGCCATATACTTTGCCAGTACCTGCACTCTTATACTCACGAACATAGTTTAATGCAGTTTGAATATCATCGCTCTTTTGAATCGATGGTATCTTATCTAAATGCTCATCTAAACTAAGTACCATACCTCCATCAATCATAGTCTCTAGATTATCAGCACTAACATACATGATATCTGGCAAATCACCACTTGCTAATATTGCATTTGTTTTATCATCCGAATATGCCCATACCTCAACGGATACTCCAAATTCATCCTTAAAATAATCTCCTCTCCATCCACCAACCGTTCCACTAGTTAAGTTTCCATTGGCTGGATAAAAAGAAATTGAAACAGGTCCACTATTTTCTTTTTTTGAGTTATCCTTATTATCCCCCTGATTTACATTAGTGTTATCCACTTTGTTTGAATCATTTTTATTACCATCTGTATTTTTACAGCCTACCAATGTTGCTAACAGACTTATTAACAATAAGAGTGCTACAATCTTCTTTTGCATTTTGCTTTCTCCTTCCAATCTAATGTTTATTGACATAACAATTATCAATAATAACGTACTTAGTTCTAACTATTTTATCGTCATTTTTCATTTATGTACTCAAGACAAGTTTTTTCAATAAACCTCCTCTCACTCTATCAATAATCCTTTCCGTATCCCCCCTAACCTTTTACAGCTCCTATCATAATACCCTTTACATAATATTTTTGTATAAATGGATATACTAACATGATTGGTAATACCACTACTGCGGTTAATGTCAATCGAATTGCCGTAGGCGTAACTGCAGTAGCCGCTGCATCGATCTGATCTAAGGTAGCAATATCAATCTGAGTCGCAGCTGATGTTATCTGGTTTAGTAATTCATATAGTAAAAACTGTAATGAATAAAGACTTGTCTTTGTTATATACAGTTTCGTTGTAAAAAAATCGTTCCAATGCCATACTGCAGTGAACAGGCCAATCGTTGCTAAAATTGGTTTCTGAAGAGGCAACACTATCTTTCGTAAGCATGTGATATAACCTGCTCCATCTAATAAAGCTGACTCCTCTAATGATGCCGGTAATGATTCAATGGATGTCTTAACCAAAATCATATTATAAACTGAAATTGCTCCTGGAATAATGTAAACACCAAAGGAATTTAATAATCCCAACTGTCTTAAGTTTAAGTAATCTGGAATCATTCCTGCAGAAAAGTACATTGTTATAATCACTAGTCTATACCAGAACTTTCTTTTCCACATTCCCTGTTTCGTAAAAAAATATGCCATATAAGAGGTAGATAAAACACATATCACTGTACCAATAATAGTACGGCTTAGAGTAATAAAAGAAGAATTCAATATATTATCAATCTTAAAAATCTTCACATAATTTTGAAAATGTATTCCTTTCGGAATCAGTCCTATTTTTCCCATTTCAACTAGTTGATTGTTGCTTATTGTACAAATAAGTAAATAATAAAAAGGAAAAGAACATATAACAATCAATAAACTAAATATAATATACCCTACTATCTGATAGCATCTATCTGCCTTGGATTTCTTTATCTTAATATTTCCGCTTTTCTTTTTCACTTTTTATATCTCCTTTTTAAAAAATACTCTCTCCTCTAATCTTTTTAGAAACTATATTAGACGACGAGAATAAAATTAATGCAACCACTGACTTCATAATTCCTACTGCAACACTGAATGATATCTGACCACTACCAATTCCTAAATTGTATACATATAAATCTAAAACTTCTATGGTCTCTTTATTAAGGGCATTGCCAAATGCTATGTACTGATCTACACCTGTATTTAAAAAATTACCAATTCCGATAACCATTAGAACAAAATAAGTAGGTATAAGATGTGGTACTGTAATATGCCAGATTCGACGGAATCGTCCTGCACCATCTACCATAGCAGCTTCATAAAGTTGCGGATCTATTCCTGCAATTGCGGCGAAGTAAACAATTGCACCCCAGCCTAACCCTTTCCATTGTTGTAATAAAACCTGAGTCAGCCATACATGCTTATCCGTAGTTAAGATATTAATAGATTTCTCAATAATTCCATGTTCCATTAACTGATTATTTATGAATCCATTCTTTGAAAAAAGAGTAAATGTAAGTGAAAACATAATAACCCAACTAACGAAATGAGGGAGCGTTGTTAACGTCTGTGTGAGTTTTTGAAAACGCTTTGACTTCATTTCACATAAGGTTATGGCAAATATCATCGGTAATGGTGAAAAGACATAACCTAGTAAATGTATACCAAATGTGTTCTTTAATACTCTGAAAAGATTGTTTCTCATAACTACATTCTCAAATAGAGTCGTGAAGTTATCCCACCCCACAAATGTACAATCAAATAAATCTTTCCCTGGCTTGTACTGAAAAAATGCATATGACCATCCCCAAAGAGGTGCATATTTAAATAAAATAATAAATAGAATTCCTGGTAAAACATACAAAAAAAGCCGAAAGCTTTTCCATTTCTTCCGGTATTTTTTTGAGAAAGATTTTTCTAACGGCAAGTTTTTCATTTTGTCTCCTACTTTCAATTTTATCTCTGTTTTATATAATTAATTATAAGTACGTAATTGTTATTTATCCATATAAAAAAAAACCGGTATTGTAATATATTAACGTTTTATATAATTACAATTTGATTATTTTATGAAAATGTCATATATTATTAACTATGATCTTCAGTTATTCACGGTGATTATTAATAAGAAAACATCACACATTGTTCATTTCTAATCTAAATCATCAAAAATTTATACCAAATCTCTAAAAACTTAAAACACTATGGAGGTGGATTATGTACACAATTCTCATCGTAGATGATGAACCAATAGTATTAGATACACTTAAAAACGCTATCTCCTGGAATGAATTAGGTATAGACCAAATCTATACTGCAACCGACGGAAATATGGCTTTAGAGCTTATTGAATCAAATACTATTCATATAGTAATAACCGATATTCAAATGCCAAATCTAGATGGTATCCAATTATTGAAAAGAATACGAACGATATCTCCCTACAGTCGTCTTGTTCTACTTTCAGCATTTAGTGATTTCGAATATGCCAAAGAAGCAATTTTATTAGGTGTTGAAAATTATATATTAAAACCTATACAAATTGAGGAAGTGGAAGCAACTATAAAAAAGGCAATTGATAATATCAAATCAAAAAAGGGAATCTCAGAATTACTTTTTAAAGAGAATATCATACATAGATGGGTTCATGGTGATATCGATTCTTCAGAGCTTGTAGAAAGAACATCAATACTCGATATAAATATTTATTCATCAAGTTTTACTGTAATCTGCATTAAGAAAAAAACAACTTCGGCGTCTTTAGCCTTATATTGTAGTAAATGCATAGATGATCTAAATCAACTTTATGATACCTACTATTATCTAGATGATAATAGTATTTTTGTTATAATTGTAGCTGGAAATGACATCAATATAGAGCAAATTTCTGATTTACTCAACAATAATCTAAACAATCTTCAGTATGATGATAAAATAGTTATTTCCATTGGACATCTTGTTAACAATCGCGATTTAGTTGCGAATAGTTATAAATCTGCCTATGATTTGCTTAATGCAAATAATCTGTATGATAGTAAATCTATACTTATTTCTGACAAAGATACACCTGATATGTGTTCTTTTATAACTCTTGATATCATAGGTTTTCTTATTTTAGAGTGTAATTTACAACAACGTAAAAAAGAAGCAATGATGGTTTTTAATAGATTAATAAAAAATAAACCTATTACATTGGAACTATCGAATGATTTGATTATTAACGCATCACTAGCACTAATTGGTGGCTTGAACCGAAATTTTACTCTTTCCACAGATTTAAGTAAATGCATCGTTGAAAAAAGAATAACTTTTATAAAACCACCGTCATTAGAAACACTATCTCAAATATTTATTGAATTAATTGAATATGGTCATCAACTATATTGCGATATGTATGAGAAATTAAGTCCGATTATTAAATTATTCATACGCTACATAAAAGAAAACTATGGTAAAGGTGTATCAATTAAAGAATTTTGCGCAAACAATTCGATAAGCACATCATATCTCGGATTTCTTTTTAAAGAAGAAACTGGCAAATATTTTAATGAATTTCTACTTGAGTACAGAATGAACCAATCCAAACTAATGCTAGAATTAACCTCAATGAAAATCAACACTATAGCTGAGAAAGTAGGATTTTGTTCACCTAGTTACTATGTAGTCTGCTTCAAAAAATACACTGGATACTCTCCTGCTCAATATCGAATGTTACTACATGAAAATAATGCTTCGTATTAAAAAGCATTAAGAATAATTACAACTTCATAATTTGAAAAAATCAAAATAATAATGAAAAATTAGCTAGAATAGATTTTCTACCAATATAAGATTAGCTAAAATATACACTACCTTCATCTGAGAGAGGATACATATTATGAAAAAGAAAATCTTTTCTAATACTACAATTAGTAGATTTTTAACGTTACTATCTGTCATCTATCTTGTAATATTATCAAGTATTTGTTTATTAGCCAGTTATTACTCCTATCAACAAAAAAAGAATAGTATCATAGAAAAGATGGATACTACCATGAGCTTGTTAGTACAGGAATACCACTATATAACCAATGATTTTTGGAAACTTTACATGCCTATTTTTGAAAATAAACAGACCACTTATAATACTATAAAGAATTACTTTAGTACCAATACGCATTCAACTATGTCACCTATGAAGAAAAAATCATTAAAAATAGCACTTTCACAAATTATGAATAGAAATACTGCTGTTCAATGGGTAGCACTGTATAGTGAAGATGCTGACGTTAACTATATTTATTTTGAAGGATGCAACTCGGTGAAAGAAATCCCAAAAGATTTTCCCTATCTCAAAGACTTAGAAGAGCAAACTGAAGTGATAAGTATCTATCGAAAGGAATCCTTAGTGAACGAGGGCTCTGTTTTTCAAACTTTTGCAATAAGTGGTGGTACACCTTTAGGTATGGGAAAAGGAAAAATAATAGTAGGCTTCCGTAATTCCTCTTTCGATCGCTATTATAGTCAGATTAAGGAAAGCATCCCCTTCACTAACTTTTATATTGCATGTACAAATGGATTAATTTATGATTCAACAAATCAATATAACAATAGTAATTTTCTTTTTGAAGCCTGTTATGAAGATAGCAAAGAGTCCAATCATTCGAGTCAACAGTCTAATTCAATTAGTTCTAATAAAGCTTATTATAAAAACTCATACTCTTCTCCAGCAAAAGGCTACGCTATTTACTACGAAGCTCCATGGAATAATATTTTGTTAAATTCACACACAAATACACCCTATATAATAGTCGCTCTTATACTATTTATCTTTCTTTATGTCTTTCTCTATAGTATCATTTATCGATATGCTTTTAAAAAGATTGTAAAAATAAAAGATGGATTACATATGATAAGCGTAAATAACCTTAATTATAGAATTGATATTGATGATTCTATTGATGAGCTATCTGAAATAGCATGCTCTATTAACAATATGACTGAAAGACTACAAGAAAACATAAACCGAACATATTATCATAAGATAAAGGCAAAAGAAGCTGAGTTATCAGAGCTACAATCTAAATTCAATCCTCATTTCCTCTATAACACTCTTGAAATGATAAGAAGCAAATCTTATCAAAACGGAGATTATGAGACTGCAAAAATTATAGTTGACTTATCAACAATTTTCCGCGGGTTAATAAGTCCGAAAACATTTATTCCAATCAAACAAGAATTAGCATTTTGTAATCACTATCTTTCACTTTTTAAATATCGATATGAAGATAATGTACAAATATTATTCGACTTTGACTCTAACTTATTAAACTATGGAATTCTAAGAAATATACTTCAACCTATTATTGAAAATTATTTCTTACATGGGATAAATCCCAATGAACCCGATAATTATCTTCTTTTTCGTGGTAAGACTGACGCAAATGAGAACATACTTATCGAGGTGGAAGACAATGGATTAGGCATGACCAATCAACAAATGGATGACTTAAATAATAAATTATCCGAACCAATCACATTAGAATCCGACAGTTATGGATTAAAAAATATACATCAACGAATACAATTATTTTATGGCAAAGATTGTGGATTATCTATTATTAGAAATACTAAAAAAGGAATTATAGTTAAATTGCTTATTAGTAAAATGACTATGGAAGAGTACAATAGATTATAGTATCCTACATTTTCACACTCAGCGTTGTAATTAGCAGCGATTTCTCCTGCATACCATATTTATAGAATTCTACATATACTAGGTATCATCTACAGTTCTCCTTAGATGATACCTTATTCCATACCTAAGTTTAAAAAAGACAGTAAAAAACACTACTAAAAAATCCTTATCAAGCTATTTATCCTTGATAAGGATTTCTATATTTTATACATTTTCAATTATTACAAAGGATTAGTCCGCATTACATAATCCCAAAAACAAATCATTACTATATATCATCTTTTCATCTTGATAAATCCCCGAAGTACCCAATCGTAACCAGCCTGATTC
>JAEWHR010000043.1 GCA_023387655.1 Bacillota bacterium | reverse complement strand
TAGATGAGCAAGTAGAAACTAAAAAATAACTTCCTTATCGAGCATAAATACATATGTGAGTACTTATCCTGACTTTCTTTCCCCAAAATCGGGTTGTTGCAAGTAATTGCAGCAACCCGATTTTCGTATTTAATCTATTCTATATTTTAAATATTACTTAACTACTATATTTTATCTATCTATCCAATAAGCCAACCTAACACCCATCGCATGCCAGATGCGACATTGGTCCTAAAGAATAATAAAACTTTCTAATTTATTTTCACACTTTTCTTAAAATCTCTTGTCATGATTATCTAGAAATACTCTCTAAATCTTTCATCCATAAAGATACCGATGCATCACTTGGCATGCGAAGATCTCCACGAGGAGAAACTGCAACAGAACCAACTTTTGGACCATCTGGCAGACAAGAGCGTTTATACTGTTGCTGAAAATATCTACGATAGAATGTCGTAAGCCAACGGTATATTGTTTCTTTGGAATAGTCTTCCTGAAATGCATAGACCGCTAATCGGTATATCTTGGATGGAGCAAACCCAAATCTTAATACATAATACAAGAAGAAATCATGTAACTCATATGGGCCTACCACATCCTCAGTTTTTTGAACTATTTCTCCATCTTTTGGTGGGAGAAGCTCTGGGCTAACAGGAGTATCTAAAACATCCTCTAATACCTTTCTAAGCGTATCACTTTTTGCTTCTGCTGCAAAATATGCAACAAGATATCGTATCAACGTCTTAGGAACGGAGGAATTTACACCATACATTGACATATGATCACCATTATACGTAGCCCATCCTAAGGCAAGCTCTGACATGTCTCCAGTACCAACAACGAAGCCATTTACTTGACTTGCAATGTCCATTAAAACTTGAGTACGCTCTCTCGCTTGTGCATTCTCAAATGTTAAATCATGATTATTAATATCATGACCAATATCCCTAAAATGAAGCTCTACCGCTTCATTGATTCTTATTTCACGTAATGTAACAGACAGTTCTTTTACCAACAGGACCGCATTTTGATAGGTTCGATCTGTAGTTCCAAAACAAGGCATCGTAACCGCTACGATTCCTTTCGGATCAAGCCCTAGCATATCAAAAGCCCTTTTCGCCACCAAAAGTGCCAGGGTAGAATCAAGGCCACCTGAGATACCAAGCACAACAGATTTCGTTCCTATATGCTGAATACGTTTTTTTAGCCCTAATGCCTGTATATGAATAATTTCATTACAACGTTTTTCCCGATCTTCCTTTTTTGATGGAACAAATGGCGCTTTATCAATAAAGCGTGTTAAGTCTAACTCGATATCATATGAAGATTTGCTTTCCTTAGCGAATGACCCATATTCTAAATAAGTATACTCTTTCTTTTCTTTTACTAGATAAGTTGAGATTCTTCTTCGTTCTGAGATTAATTTTTCTAGGTCAATTTCTGAAACAATGATTCCATTCACAAAACGTTCCGACTCAGCGATAACCGTTCCATTTTCCGCTATCATATTATGCCCTGAAAAAACCAAGTCGGTTGTGGATTCTCCTTCTCCTGCACTTGCATAAAGGTAACCACATACCAAACGTGCAGACTGATTACTCACTAGGGTTTTTCTATAAATATCTTTCCCGGTAGTCTCATTGCTTGCAGATAGATTCAGAATAAGTGTAGCACCGGCTTCGCATAACCCACCACTTGGTGGCTGAGGTACCCATAAATCTTCACAGATTTCTATTCCTACTTTTAGATTAGGAATTTCACTATGACAAAAGATTAGATTGCTACCAAATGGTACTTTCTTATGATTTATGGTGACATACTCTACAATATCATTTCCATTTCTAAAATGGCGTGCTTCGTAGAATTCCGAATAGTTTGGAATATTTCTTTTTGGTACCATACCAAGTAATTCCCCTTGATATAGCACTGCTGCAACATTAAATAAATTACCATCCTTTAAAAAAGGCAAACCGACAGCAATTAATGCATCAATATCCCTACTATAGTCGATTAATTTGGTTAAGCCATCTAATGCTCCTTTTAGTAAGGTGTTTTGTAAAAACAAATCTTGACAAGTATACCCAGTAATACATAGCTCTGGGCACACAATAACTTTTGCATCCTTTTGTTTTGCTTCTTCTATTCGATGGATTAATTCATTTACGTTATATTCACAATCAGCAACCTTGATATTTGGTGTAACAGCTGCTACTTTTACGAATCCGTGTCTCATTGTCTCTGTCCTTTCTTAATCCGATGCTTACATTTACGTTACATACGCTTACGTATATTTCTATGTGTTATTATACCACAATGATTTTTGTTTATCTATTCAATTTGAAGATGTGTTCCATTTCTTTCCTAATCCAAGGTCGCTATAGGGAAACATATTAATATACAACATGCGATTACCCTTTTGATAGTACCTTTCTTAAGTAAGTATAGTATGTCAATTTAATCTAGAACGATGTGGTAAATGCGTATATAACTTTAGTGAATCATGCTTAACTTAACATCAGTGAATATGCTTAAATTAACATCAGTGAATACGCTTAGCTTAAGATCAGTAAATACGCTCAACTTAACTTTTTGAAACACACTTAACTTAGATTTACAAAAGAATAGTTCACTATTATAATACAATTAGGTCTATCTGTATTTTTAGCATACAAAAACTTAGCTATGCATTTTTTAGAGGTATGGTCTACTTAATAAATATGATGATATACTTACTTGGTATGTTATGCTTAACTAGGCATGATACTCTAGGTATATTGTACTTGCTAGACATACTGTACCTATTAAGCATGTTGTGCTATTAGACATGCTGTACTTACTAGCCATGTTGTACTTGTTAGACATGCTGTACTTGCTAGGCATATTGTACTTGCTAGGCATGTTGTGCTTATTAAGCATAATATATTTACAAGGCACAATACACTTTCTTTGCATGATATATAATTAGACATGATAATTTAAGAAAGCATGTACTTCAAAATAAAAACTTTAAAGAATCATAATATCCAGAGAGGTTCCTAATGTTATCATCGATAGAAAAAGATAATCAAAATGAGATAAATCTTCAATTAACAGATACTTTATCCTCTTGCACCTTATGTCCAAGAGAATGTAAAGTCAATCGTTTCAATAAAACTGGTTATTGCAAAATGCCAGCAACTATTTTTGGTGCAAGGGCTGCTCTTCATCTATGGGAAGAACCTTGTATTACAGGGAAAGAAGGTTCTGGCACAGTATTTTTTACCGGTTGTCCTTTGCGTTGTGTTTTTTGTCAAAACCATAATATTGCAAATGGTTCTATCGGAAAAGAAATTACAATCAAACATCTTTCCGATATTTTTTTAACTCTACAAGAAAAAGGAGCGACAAACATAAATCTAGTCACTCCAACACACTATGTACCACAAATTATCCTTGCTTTAAAGATTGCCAAGCAAAATGGTCTTACTCTTCCTATTGTTTATAATACCAGTGGATATGAAAGCGTTTCTACTTTAAAATTGTTGGATGGATACATCGATGTCTATCTGCCTGATTTTAAGTATATGGACGAAACCTTAGCACTTCGCTATTCCAATGCAAAAGATTATCCTACCATAGCAAAGGAAGCGCTGAAAGAAATGGTTCGCCAGGTTGGTTCCCCTATCTTTACACAGGATAGGATAACCCGTGGTGTTATTGTTCGCCACTTAGTCCTTCCCGGACACCGAACGGATTCCAAAAAAATTCTTCAATATCTTTATGAAACTTACCACGATACCATTTATCTTAGCATTATGAATCAATTTACTCCGCTTTCGGGGTTATCAAATTATCCTGAGATCAATCGTAAAGTAACCAAAAGAGAGTACAACGATGTGATCGATTTTGCCATTGAGCTTGGAATTACGAATGCATTCATTCAAGAAGGTGAGACTGCAAGCGAAAGTTTTATACCTGAATTTAGCTTTGAGGGTATCTAAAAAACACGTAAGCGGAGTGCGCATCCCTCGGAGAGTTTTTTAATTTATAGGGCGCAATTTCCTATAAATTAAAAAAAGACAGCAACTGCTGTCTTATAAATTCTGATTTAGTAACTCCCAAAATGCCGGTTCCTGTATTTTGACTCCTAGCGAAGCTAGGTGGGTAACCGCAAATAAGTTTCTGCCTTCCACTGCAAACGGAGGCTTGACATCGACTTACCAATATAGGAATCCCGTTTAAAGTATTGTAGGTTCAAAATAACAAGAGTATCGAGCATCCCAGGTAGTTAACTTGGTATTATTATATCCCAATCTAATGATTTTTTCAAGTATTATAAGAATGTAATTATTGGATTCCAATATTTATTACATTATATGTCGAATTTTCACTTTTGTTCCAATTCTTCTTCCGTTATATAATCAAATGAGAATACAAATTCCGTACCAACTGAGAGGGTACTGAATACTTCGATTGTTCCTCCATGTTTCAATGCAATTTGACGAGCAATAGCAAGCCCAAGACCAGAACCTTTCGCATTTTGACGTAACTTTGATTTATAAAATTTATCAAATATACTAGACAATTCCTCTTCGGCAATACCAATACCCTCATCCCGAATCGAAATACGAAGTTTATCTTTCCGTGTAATGGTAATATATATTGTAGAATCTTCCTTAGAAAATTTGATCGCGTTATCACAAATTACCAAAAACATTTGACGTAAGCGGTCATAGTCTCCATACATTAATTGAATCTCATGATCATTCTCTAAACAAACACAGATACGCTTTTCTGTCCCCATGGTTCGAACTGTTTTTAGTATATCATCAAAAACTTGAGTTAAATTAACAGGTTCTTTCTCAATTTCAAAATCAGGGTTTTGCATCTTCGATAAGATTAACAAATCTCCGACTAAGCGCTCCATACTTTTACATTCTAATAACATTTTCTCATAATATTGTTGCTTTGTGGATTCCTCTTCAATCACACCATCCACTAGGCTCTCCGTATACGCACGCACGACTGTAATTGGTGTTCTAAGCTCATGAGAAACATTCGCAAAGAAGTCCATTCGCATTTGATCTAGATTCTTTCGAATAACTTCATTTTCCATTAATTTATCAGTTAAGAAGTCAATTGTTCTAGCTAAATCACCAATTTCATCTTTCCTATCAATTCCCGTTTTCAATTCGTATTTTTTCTCTGCCAATAATAACGCTGTTTGACGCATCTTAGAGATAGGTCTTACAAGCTGTCTTGCAAATACAATGGCGAAGATAAAAGATACAATTAAAGCTACTACCATACTTAGGTATATCATAGATTTTGTATCCCTAATAGACTCTGTTTGCCGTTCTACTTCAGCATTTAATAAGATTGCACCGCATACCTCACCATTCGCACCTTTGACTGGAACTCCAACAGAAATCACATCAAAGCCATAAGTTTTACTATAACTAATCCGATAGGTATCTACTCCTGCAAAGGCACCAAGGTATATTTCTTGATACTCTTTCGATAAGGCCTGTAAATCCATCGTAGTCATATCACTATTCATCGGAGAAATGGCATTAGGGTTAGAAACAACCCAAACATCTTGTGCAACAATACCGACTTCAAGAAGAACTTTTATATAAGACAAACTACTTTCATAATCTTTGTCAATAATAAATTCATTATATCTCTTTGCAATAGCTTTTGCTTGACTAAATAATTGCTGCCTTGTATTATTTTTTGTTGCTTTCTCACTTAACTGAAGAAAAACACTTCCAAGTACGAGAGCAAATAGCAACACCATAAGGGCATAATTTACGTATACTTTAAAAAATAGACGATTATATAATCTGCTCTTTTTTTTAATTTTATCCTGAGTACTTCCAGATGCTTCTTCTATTCCCTTATTAATCAACTCTAAATCCTTCTCACTCATCGCACATTTTCATCAATCTCAAACTTGTATCCTACTCCCCAAATTGTTTTAATGGACCAATTTGGATGCTCTATGATATCAAGTTTTGCTCGCAACCTTTTTATATGGGAATCTACAGTTCGGCTGTCACCAAAATAATCAAAGCCCCATAGACTGTCAAGCAGGTTATCTCTCGTAAAAACTTTATTCGGATTACTAGCCAAAGTCCACATGGTTTCGATTTCCTTCTTTGTTAAAGAAATCTTAGTGCCACCGATATGTAACGTATATTCCTCCAAATTAATCTCTAGATTTGCAATGGATAATACATTCTCAGAAATTTGTTCTTTATCCTTCTTAGTCATTCGTCGTAATACTGCTCTTATACGAGCCATAACCTCACTTGGACTAAACGGTTTCACAATATAATCATCAGCGCCAATGTCTAATCCCATAATCTTTTCAAAATCTTCTCCACGTGCCGTAATCAATATGACAGGCACATCAGATTTTGCTCTGATTTTTCGACAGACCTCATATCCATCTTCCTTCGGCATCATGACATCTAATAATACTACGGCTGGATTGTATTGTCGAAACATCCGGATTGCTTCTTCCCCATCTGCAGCAATCACTGGTATTAAATCTTCCTTTTTTGCATAGGCTGCCAGTACATCTGTAATATCTGGATTATCATCTGCAATTAGAATATGTTGCACTCAAGCCACCTCCATCTCAACATCACATCTTTATCTTATGAATAATTGTATTAAATGCTACAAATACTAAGGACATAATAAAAATCATATGAAGTTTCGCCCTATATTGTATTTTATTACATAATAACCCAAGTATATCTACATTATATTGAATAAAGTCATATAAGACAAGAGTTTTTTTGAAATAAAATCTTAATATTTTAACACAGATTCTTAAGATTTTTTAACATTTTGCCATTATTCTGACAAAATATCCGTTTATACTAATCTTGGATGTGACAAAGAAAAATAGTAAGGAGGACTATGTTATGACCTATAGCAAAATTAAAAAGTGCATATTTGTCCTTAGTTTCCTGCTTATCTTTGTATTATTTTTGCCTTTTACTAGTAAGAGCTCTGAGGCTTATGCAAAAACAACTACAGAAGAGTCTTCTTCTGCATCAAAAGATACTCAAGCCGAGATAAAACTAAATGTAAAAAGCAAAGATATAGTGAAAGGTAAAACCTATTCATTAAAAGTATACAATATTACAGAAAACCAAACCGTTACTTATAAATCTAGTGATACCAATATAGTCACAGTAGATGATAAGGGCGAAATTACTGGTGTGGAAATTGGAACCGCGACAGTAACTGTTACTGTAAAAGAAGGCATTAAGACAATTGGAACCTTACAATGTGATATCAATGTTGGAGTACCAGCCATTAGTATTCGTTTTACTAAAACAGAGTTAAAGATGGCTCTTGGTCAGAAAACTACATTGAAGTACATCATTGCTCCGTATAATACGGTAGAAACTGCTAGATTCTCCTCCACCGATTCTTCTATCGTATCTATAAGCTCAGGTGGCAGAGTTACCGCAAAAAGCGTAGGAGCTACTACGGTTTATGCGATTGTTGATAACGGAATAACAAAATGTACCATTACAGTGGTAGAAAAAGATGACTCAATTCAATTAGAAGAAGGTGATGAGTTAGTAGCTCCAAGTACTACTCCAGAACCTACGATTAGCCCAATGGCAAAAAACACTTCTAATACCTCATCTGGTTCAGCAAAATAACTTAGATAGACCATCAATAACGATGGTCTATTTTTTATTACCAATAATTTTTAATTTTTTGAGAATACTATCAAATAGGAACTCACAAGAAAAAGTACGCTTTTCGTTCTCTTTCTTTTCATGAATAAAATTTCGGAGGTCTTTATGATATTTTCCTCAAGTATATTTCTTTTAGTATTTTTACCACTTGTCTTAATCATATATTATACCCTCTATTCACAGAGATTGGCACAGAATATTTTTTTATTTTTAGCCAGCCTTCTCTTCTATGCATGGGGAGAGCCTTGGTTTGTAATCATAATGCTACTCTCTATCCTAGTTAATTACGTAATCGGTCTAAATATTGATTTACATCGAAATAATAAGGTAATCAGCAAAATCTTACTTACTATTACAGTACTGTATAACCTTAGTATTATTTTTATTTACAAATACCTAGTATTTACCGTAACCAATATTAACGCATTTTTCTCCTTAAAGCTTCCTGTTCCAGATATCTTATTACCAATCGGGATTTCATTCTTTACTTTTCAAGCCATCTCCTATGTCATTGATGTTTATCGAGGGCAAGGTGAAGTTCAAAAAAATCCTTTAAATGTTGGTCTATATATAGCACTATTTCCTCAATTGATTGCAGGTCCTATCGTTCGATATGAAACAATAGCAAATCAGATTAACCATAGAAAAGAAAATATAACAGATTTTTCTGAGGGCTGTGTTCGGTTTATTATTGGTTTATCAAAAAAAGTATTATTATCTAATAATTTTGCTATTATAGCAGATAAAGCTTTTTCTTTACCAAGTGATCAATTATCTACAGCATTTGCTTGGCTTGGTGCAATTTCCTATTCATTTCAAATTCTATTTGATTTTTCTGGATATTCGGATATGGCAATTGGTCTTGGGAAAATGTTTGGTTTTCATTTTGATGAAAATTTTAATTATCCATACATCTCAGCCTCCATTTCGGAGTTTTGGAGAAGATGGCATATCTCTCTTGGAAGTTGGTTTCGAGACTATGTTTATTTCCCATTAGGAGGAAGTAGGGTAGATTCAAAACTCAAACTGATACGTAATCTATTCATTGTTTGGGTTTTAACTGGAGTATGGCATGGAGCAAATTGGACCTTTGTTATTTGGGGGTTTTTATATTTTCTATTAATAACTACGGAGAAACTAACGCATTTTGAAAGAACTTCTGGTTTTCGAATCTTAAGGCACTTTTACACCTTATTCTTTGTATGCATTGGTTGGGTATTCTTCCGCGCTATTGACTTGCCAGCAGCTTTCTCTTACCTTGGTTCTATGTTTGGAGTGGGTGGATTTTACACAGATACTTTGGCAAGATTTTATTTTTTAGATAATTTTATTTTCTTAATTTTTGCTATTCTCTGCTCTATACCACTTTTACCATACTTAAAAAAACGCTTACATTATTATGAGTTAACAATCAGTTATATCCTTACCCCAATTTTTTATATTGTTCTTTTTTTCGTATCACTCACCTATATCGTAAAAGGTGCTTACAATCCTTTTATCTATTTTAACTTCTAAGAAAGGTAGTCAACGAATTTGTGCTGTTGCCTAAATTCGCGGAATTCTTACAGAATGGAGATTGCGATGGAACATGATAAAAACAAATTGCATATTGGAAGTCTAATAACCGCAGGCTTATTTCTCCTTATCATAATGATTTATTTTATTGGTTTATGGATTGAGGCTCCCAAACTTATATGGGAAATAAAAAGTTCAGTAAAAAATTCTTTGGATATAAATAAAGAAGCAGAAACTGAGAATGATGACATTATTGATGAGGCTACGGAACCCAATGTACTTGCTAATAATCTTTCATTTTCTGATAAACTTGGAGAGGTATTTTCCACAACAGAGTCTGTAATTAATGATTCTATCCCTGGTAGGCTATCCTTGATTGATTGGAATGGATTGGCTCAAAGACTTTTACAAAAAAGAATGATACCGGAGCCAAACGAAAATAATACCGTCTATAAAATGGATAATGGTCAATTGACCTATACTTATCCGGATATTGGTGTTCGAATTGCTCATAAGAACTTTACTGTCCTAAATAAGTATCTAAAATCCATCGGAACCAAACTTCTCTATGTACAAGCACCATATAAGGTGAATCAAGAAGATAATGAGTTACCATATGGTTTAGAAGACTATCCTAACAAAAACGCGGATAAACTGCTAGAAGGCCTTCGTAAACTAGAGATTGATTTCATAGACTTTCGGGAGGTATTCTCTAATAACTTTTTGGATTACCAAAGCCTTTTTTATAATACAGATCATCATTGGACTACAGAAACAGCTTTTTTTGCTTATCAGTATATCCTAGACTATATGGAACAAAACTACGGTTTTCAATATAACAAACAAACCTATAATGGATCAAATTATAATCAAGTTGCTCTAAAACAGTCCTTTATAGGTTCCTTAGCAAACCGAGTTGGTAAGTGGTATGCTGGTATTGATGATTTTACTTTTATTTATCCAAAATTTAAAACAAAGCTCACCTATATGAAATATGATGCAAACGCTTCCCTCTATCTAGTTCGCAATGGTACCTTTGAAGAGTCTGTATTCTATCCTGAACGCATGAATAATCCGGACACCCCACTTGCTTACCGAGACAACTGCTACCTTGGTGGTAATCCTGATTTAGGTCGAATCATTAATCATAAGGTTCATAAAGGTAAG
>JAEWHR010000008.1 GCA_023387655.1 Bacillota bacterium | reverse complement strand
TCCTACTTTCATGCGCACTGTACTTTCCACAAAATCTACGGTTGCTTTTTTCACAGATAGCTTTCTTGTATACACTTCCTTCGTACCATCCTGCATCGTTACAGTAGCTGTAATAATAGCAACTCCTGATTCTTTAGCAATCAGACGACCATTTTGTTTTACTGTTACAATGCCTGGTTTATTCGATGTATAAGTAATCGTAATTGGTACTAGACCCTCACCAAGCTTACTTAATGTCTCTTCATCAAAGTTAGTTACCTTCACAACATTCTTTGGAAGCTTTAATCCAAACCAACCAAGATTTGAGCTCTTACCGCCAGTATAAAGAGAACCAGTACGCTTTGGTGTTAAGTGTTCAAGAATCTCCTCTTTGCTTAACTCTGGGGTAGGTGTTGGGGTTGCTGTAGGTGTTGGTGTAGCCGTTGGTGCTGGGGTTTCAGAAGGTGTTTCATAATCTGGGTTCACTGGTACTGAAACCTCAGGACCAATAGGTACTTCTATAGATGCCATACCATCCATTCTTGCGCCAGTATCCCCTGGAGCCTTATCTGTTAATACAAGGAATCCATTCATGTTTATAGTTCCATCAGGATTTCTTGTAATACCCTTAAAAGTTAGGCTCTCAAACCAATCACTAGAAACCTTGTTGCCTGCCTTATTCTTAGAAGAGACACTCTCAACATCCCAGTAATAATTATTTGTTGCATTTATCTTATTATCATCCTGAGAACCTTTTAGTTTAATTTGCTCTTCAACATTACTAATAGTATGACGATAAGAAAGAATACCATCTGCTAAAAAGTCAGTATTTGCCACATCATTTGTATATAATGCAACGTTGAAACTACCATTGTCAAACGTAGTACTGTTAATAACTTCAATGTCTGGACAACTATTAGAATCAATTCCCTTTGCTTTATTTCCAAATGCTATCGAATTCTCTAATCGGTGGTAACCGGAAATGCTGGAGCCACCCATCTTAAATCCATTTCCATTACCTGCATTGGTACCATCTTCTAAGAATCCATTATTATAAGCAACGCTGTTTCTGATAATTACTTTACCAATTGGTCCTGATTCAACCTTAGCGAATAAATCCCAACCATCATCTGCATTGTTGTAAGCAATACATCCATCAAATACATTACCATCACCAATTGTTAACTTCGCTGCGAAACCGTCTGCATCCTCGTATCCTTTATCAGCATTTCCATATGAAGTACAATTTAATATTAGGTTATTTGCTGGCCATAAATCCTTCTCATCAGAGGATAAAAATCTACTAATTTGTATACCAGTGTTTCCATTATGATATGCATTAACCTGGTCTAAGGTACAATTACTTCCTGACAACTGGACACCTTTTTGTACATCTTTGGATCTTGTAACATCAAAACCCTTAAAGTACCAGTAGTCACCTGCTAATACCATACCCGCACTAGCTCCATTAAAATCAAATACTGGACGACTAGAAGCTTGAGGATCTGCTACCATATAAATTTTTTTATCTGCTGTTCCGCTAATTCCTCTTTGTATCGTTATTGTTTTATTTAAACTATATGTTCCGCCTGCTAAAACAATCGTTTGCCCTGGCTGAACGTGATTAACAGCTGTATAAATATCTAATGGGTTTGTCTTAGTACCTAAGCCGTTTGTTGTTCCCACAGGGGATACGTAAATTGATTGTCCTTCTTGACCATAAGTCTTATATAATACCGTATGTGTAAATGTTCTTGGATTATAATCTTTTAATTTCTTAAACTCACTTGGCTTATAGTCCTTATCTGGTATAAATGTAATAGTAAATACATTATATCCTTTATTCAAAATAACTCGTTTCGTAATGTTGGTGTTTGCAGCTACACGCTCTTCTTTTGTTATTGTTTGCCCCAAAGAGTCTGTGATTGTCAAAATACCATCTGCATTACCACGGTACACTAAATCATAACCAGAAGTTCCTACTGCAGTTGCTGATACTACTTTATAAATAGGTGTTACCTCTTTAATTGGACGTTCTTCAGCTGGTGCATCTGTAGCAGGATCAGAAGTTGAGAACTCTATATCTGAAACAGTAATACTTGCATTTCTTGAAGCAAAGAATCCGACATAAACATTATCTTGATCAATTCCACTTAATGCAACACGTTCCTTATCATAAAATGTCTCTTTCTGAACATTACCTTCTAAATCGATATAGCTAATACGGTATCCTGTGTTATCTCTCTGGATTGACAATTTAAACTCATCCGTAGATAAATCTTCTGTTTCAAGTTCATCATTTGTATAATTTCTTACAATATTATAAGTTCCTGCACCGTTTTTTGCGCATGTTGTTTCTAATGGAGTCATTGATGATTCAAAACCAGGAACAGAAATAATACCACTGTTTGGTTGATTCATTAAATCGAGTTTTTCTTGAGTAACTCCAATTTTTTCTTGTGCACCAACACCTAGTTTCATCGTAATTTTTTCACCATCATCAGACACGCTTTGTTGCTCATTATCCCATAGATATTCTACTTTTGTAACTGATGCCATATAAGAATTGTTCCATAAGGTAGAAGAATCACCATTCTTACCTATTGTATCTGCAGCCATTAAACCAAAGCCTTCTTGTCCATTTGATAATTTCCAATTATCAACTTTTACAGTAGCAGATAGCTTAAAGTTTTCATCCGCACCTACCATCGTATAATAGAATGCCAAACCATCAGTAGAAGCTGGAACTAACTTACCCTTACCATTCGTACTCCATACTTTCACTATGCCATCAACGGAATCATCATATCCATTGTCAGCAGTATTAACACCACTACCAAATGCACTAAACTTCCAACTTAGTTCAGCTTCTGCTTTCACAAGCTTAGAAACTACATCTGATTCGTTATATTCACTACCACGAAATACCTTTACTTTAATATAGTAAGTGGTGCCAATAGATAGACCATTGAGAGTTGCCTTAGCTGCTGTAGTATCCACTTTCTTAGTGAAAGTATTACCACCATCTTCACTAAGGAAAACTTCATAACCAGTAGCTTCTGCTACCTTATTCCAAACTATCTTTATAGAGCTATTTCCTTGATTATTAATAAATTGAATTTCAGGTTTTGCAAGTGGTAAAATAAAATCAACTGCTTGAGATTTTTCACTGCTCTTATCTATTTCTTTGCTTCTGGATAAGAAAGCTTTAAATTGATAACTACCACTAGCATCCGGTATAAATGTAACTGTTCCACCATTTCCAGGTGCAGAAATCTTCTCAATCTTTTTAAGGGTATCACCTTGGTACATCTCAATAGTAATAGAATCTGCATATCCATTACCAACTTTACCAAGATAGTCTACTGAAATTGTTCCTCCATTTACAACAACATCACTAATTATAGGTGCCTCTACCTCTCCCCAAGCTACAGAATTATCACCATAGACAATAGATAAGCCGTACATTGGAATTTTAGTTCCTTGACCATAAAAATAATAAGATTTCCCTGCTTCTATTTCATAAGTTTTAGCAATATATTCATTTGCACTGCCCGCTGTACGTGTATCAACTATCTTCTTATTACTATCTACGAAATAATACGTTTTACCACCATTTAATTTAAATGCAACTGTAAATTTTCCATCCTCTTTTGGCGTAACTTTTACAGCCGAACCTGAAGTAGGGATTTCTCCTTTATCAGGCTTTGGATTGCCTTCTCCTGCAATATAACCACCATAGGAAGCCCCCTCAATGGTTTGAGCATCCTCTTTATATGGCATAGTTTCAAGTACTTCTATACCATGATAATCAGTTCCCGAAAGCAGTCCTTTGCTAATGTCAATTACATGTTTTACTGGAGCTTTCTTAAATGCTAAACTATAGATAGAAAGCTTTGTTCCTTGGCCATATACATAGTAAGTATCTCCGGCTTTCATCTCGTACTTATTCTCAATAAAACTATCACTAGCAGCGGTTACCTTTTCTATAGTAGTGCCATTTTTATCTACTACGTAAAAATCTTTTCCACTAGAAAGTTTGAAAACAATTGTAAATGTTCCATCAACTGATGGATTTACTTTAACTACAGCTCCTTTTGTCGGAATGGCACCTTTTCCTGGTTCAGGGTTTCCTCCTCCTTGGACATATCCCGGATAAGAAATTCCAGAGATTTCTTGAGGAGCATTCTTAAATGCCATATTCTCTAACACGGTAATTCCTGCCACACCACCATAAGTTTCACCCGTTTTTAAACCATTCACAAGGTCAATTGGTGTAACGTTACCTCCAGGCGTTTCTTCTGGAACTTCCGGAATTTCTATGTCAAATCCTGGAACATTGTCTAGATTATTTTCTTCACTATCCATAGCAATAGGATTCCAATTATCAGTACCATTTAAGAATTCATCAATCGTTATTGTTGTACCATCTGATAAAACAGGATTTTCAAGACTCTTTGCCCAATTAGCTCTTTGACTATGATCATGAGTACCACGTTCCATAGTTCCATATTCATAGCATAATGGAGATGTTCCTCCTAATGTGCTATTCCAACCGATTGGAAGAACTAAAGATTGTCCTTCTTGTCCTAGAAAATTTGTATTCTCTATTACAGTCTTATAGAAAACGACTTCACTTGTTTCTCCCTTCCATGGTCTTCCAAAGTAACCTGGTTTTGAATAATAAATAGACGCTGTTTCTTCACCAGGAACTGCAGAAGTAATATGGCAGTTATACATTAAATATCCTCTTCCTGAAGATTGCTGTGCTGCAGTTATATAAGACACATCTGTTGAACCTTCACTGGTATTCATAACAAGATCACTCTTATAAAATACTGCTGTCATTGGTCCAAAAATAAAATCTGTTCCACCCATGATAACACACTTATCAAAAGCGGCTCTAACGTTTGAACCACCATATAATGTATCCTGTCTACCTACAAAACGACAGTTACGGAATACAGTTTTATCTACATTGTTAGCAATCGCTAAGGCAGCAGCACGTTCAACAAAAGACTTATTCTGTACGGAAGTATCACCAACAATTTTAGAACGTTCTCCCTTATTATCAGGCTCTAAATACAATGTATCCGCTGCTTCTTTAGCAGAAATATATTGATTAAAGGAATTTTCAAAGATAATTCCTTCTGCTTCGAAACCAGAAGCTGTTATGACTACTGTTGCATTCCAGAAGCTACCGTTTGTTGTACCTGCACCAGGATTTTTTGTGGAAGGATATCCATTTGCTTTATTTACAGCAAGAGTATCTGCATCCCATTTACTATTACTACCCATACTATAATAAGAATAACCATGACCATAGTAAGAAGTAATTCTTACTGCTTCATGGGCAATATTAACACCCTTATTGGTAAGATCTATGCTTGGAGAAGCACTTGCATTCTTTAATGTTACATTCTCGACATCAATGACAAGCATTTCTTCATAGTTACCTGGTTGAATTTCAATGGTAATACGTTCATTATTCAAACGTTCCATTGTTTTAACAGCATTTAAAGCTTCTTGAATTGTTGTATAATCACATCCAATAGCACCAACTGTTAGTGTTGTATTTAATTCTTGTATAGGGACTAACTCAATTTTAGTTAAATATGTTTCACCAGTAAAATTTATAGTAGCGATAGAATCAGTTCCTTCATATACATATGAAATAGTCTCTATGTTAGATGTAGATCCTGATTCAGTAGAAATTACTCCATTTTCATTATCATTATTAATTACTGCAGATGCTTTATAGCAGAAGCTTACTACTATATTACATGCTCCACTTAAAGGTATTTTTATATTTGCACCTGCTTTACCAACAGCATATAAACCTTTGTTAGTACTCACACCTGTTAAGGATAAGCCATAAAATTTATATGGATTACCATTTGCAGTAAATTCAGGATTAGAAAAATCCCATACCGTTGCTTCCTCGAATTCTATCGTTTTTTCTACTGCTGTACCACTCACTACTAAGTTAGAAGTTAATTTCTGATACTTTGGCGAACTCACTTTAACGGAATAAGTACCATCACGAAGCGTAATATTTTGTATGCCAGTAAAACTATAGCTATAACCCGCTTCATTTAAGTTAGTAAATGTCGTAATAGTATCTGCTATTTCTTCATCAGTAAGACCAATAAGATTGAGTGTAACATCATAAACTGTTTTTTTAGTAAAAACCATTTCCTTTTCTTCATCTGCGGTACCAGAATACTCAGATATATTTAAAGAATAATCATTTACGTTTAAGGCAGACACTTTATATAACACATTCTGCTCAAGTGTTGCTGTATAAATACCGGATTCTCTATTAATATCAACATGTGGAATAAATACCTGATCTGTGACAGGATTAAAGGAAAGTTCTACTTTCTGAAGTTCTTCAGATGTCATTCCAGTGATTCGCCCTGTTAACGTAATAAGTGGAACAGACACAACTGTGATGTTATGATTCATTAGAGTAAAACCATTCGGTATTACCACAGAATCCCCCTCAGATATAACAAATCCATCGGCTCCTTCTAGGCTAACAGAATAGTCATAATTATCATTTAATTCAGCAGTATAGTTACCATCTGTTACTGGAGCAATAATAACCTCGCCTGTTTTATTATTTGTAAATACTACAGAATAAGGTGCTGTAAGCTCAGAGGGAACGGTAATACTTCCTGTTACTGTACAAGGAAAAGTATGTTGTCTATAAACACGAGCTACAAGTAGCTTTTCATTTGTTGAATAAATTTTATGTAACCCTGCTTCTTTTGCATAGTACGTAATAATAGACGCTACCGTTCCATTATAATTATGAGTATAGTTACTCTTATACCCACTCTCAGACTCAATGACTATGTTAGAGTCTACTTTATTAGACGATACTACAGCTGTAAGAATATCATTCTTCTCTAACTGCACTCCAATATATACCGAATCTGATCCTTCTTTATTAGAGTATAAATATCCGTTATATATGTTTCCCGAAGAATCTGTTAATGATTTTTCATCGTATCTTATTAACTCTAAATTAGTTGTTCTCAGACGATGTGTGTTAGAAAAACCTCCATCATTGAATATAAAATCTCCATTATCTACACTAAAACTAGTAATAATTTTACCAGTGATAGCGGAGCCCGATGCGACATCCGGATACCAACTATTAATGACATCCTTGTTAAGTCTGTTATTGTACATGGATGCTTCTAATTGCTTGGCCCCAAAGTCCCAAACATCAATTAAACTTCCAGAAGCATTCGCCACGGTATACTTCCCCGGTAGTATACCAAATAACATTGCAACAATTAATAATATTGCTAGCCACTTTTGCTTTCCTTTTTTCATAACCCATTCTCCTTTACTTTTCAAGTATGGGAATATCATACTCGTATTATTATTATATAGGTTTTGAGAAATTATGTAAATACTTACATCTCTTACATTCACATTTTCAGCAATATGAAAGTGTAAACGATGTTTTTTCTAGTAAATAGTCACAAATAATTTCTCATTTTATTACATTTAAATGCTTTTAAATCCTTTTGTCCTATTGTTTTCTTGTAAGTAGTTACAATTAGTTTTCAATTGTGTTACAGATGCGCAAAATTATTTTTCCATTCATGTATCAAGGGATTACTGTTGTTTCGAAACAAAACTGTATATTAAATCAAAAAGCCCTGTGGACGCTTACCAAAGAGGCTAATATCCATAAGGCTTTTCCTTCTATTAATTCTTATATTAATCTTTTATAACAGACCAATGTCTTTTTAGCTTCTATACAAAGACTTTGATCGTATTAGAAAGTTTAGTCATTCACTAAAGAATATATTATCCCTTACTCCCAGTAAAACCCTTCCTCCGGTAACTTTCCACCTACGGATTCAGGCTTTTGTTCATAAAGTACCTTTAAATATCCATTCACTTTGTTTTTCATTTCATCCCCACGAATTAATGTAATGTTGCAATATGGAA
>JAEWHR010000219.1 GCA_023387655.1 Bacillota bacterium | reverse complement strand
AACAGGAGGATTACAATGAGAGAAAAAAAGATTGCAGGAGAATTACTTTCCTATATTAAAAAATCAGCATCACCTTATCATGCAGTATTAGAAGGAATTACAATGCTTGAGGAAGCAGGCTTTACAGAACTTGATTTTAGAAAGAGTTTTTGTTTGCAACCAGGCGGAAAATATTATACAAAACCTTTTGGGACTACTGTATTTGCATTTACCATCGGTAAACAAGTTACAGAAACACAACAATTTCGTTTAGCTTCTGCACATACGGATCACCCTTGCCTTCATGTAAAACCAACGGCAGAGTTAACGAGCAAAGGATATTTAAGAGTAAATACTGAGATTTATGGTGGACCAATTTTAAATACCTGGTTAGATCGCCCACTCTCTGTTGCGGGTAGAGTAGCACTTAAGAGTGAAAATCCATTTGCTCCAGCTACTAAGATTATTCGTGTAGATAAGCCATTCTTAACAATTCCTAACCTCGCAATTCATATGAATAAAGAGGTAAATAAGGGTGTAGAGTTAATGAAACAAACAGATATGCTTCCATTGATGGGAGTATTAAATGAAACACTAAATGAAAAATCTTATTTTATAGAATTTTTGGCAAAAGAACTTGAAGTTGAGGCTAGTGATATTCTAGATTTTGATCTTTATGTATACTGTGCAGAGGATGGTTTATTACTTGGTATGAACGAAGAGTTTATTCAGAGCCCAAGATTAGATAATCTAACTTCATGTCATGCATTACTCCGAGGAATTATTGATGGGAATCGTGAGGATGGCATTAACATTATTGGTTTATTTGATAATGAGGAAATTGGAAGTGGTACGAAGCAGGGCGCAGATTCTGCATTGTTTTCCATGTTCCTTGAAAAAATCTATCAAGCATTAGGCTATGATAGAGCTGCATTAAATGATTCTATCTTAAGCAGTTTTCTAATCTCTATGGATGTGGCTCATGCCCTTCATCCAAGTAAAACAGATAAATATGATCCAGTGAATTACGCTCTAATGAATGACGGTGTGGTATTTAAAATTAGCGGAAACCAACGTTATACCTTTGACACCGAAGCGATTGCATCTATGGTAATGTTATGTGATAAGTATAATATTCCATATAAGAAATTTGTTAATCATTCTGATGTAATCGGTGGTGGAACAATGGGTCCGATTATCTCCTCTTGGTTACCAATGATGACTGTAGATGTTGGTATTCCAATGCTTGCAATGCATTCAGCTAGAGAACTAATGGGAATTAAAGATCAGACAGCTTTAGTAGATCTTGCTACTGCATTTTTTACTGAATAAAAGACAATAAATTACTTTTGTTTTCAGAATAAGTACTCTTATAAAATTCACATTATGTGAAAAGTAACAAAAGGTTTGATTTATTAAAAGACTTTCTTGACATATTTCACAAAACTTGCTATACTCTATTTGGTCGGTATCGAGAAGGTATTGTCCGGAGGATGAAGCATTGGGGAATGTTTAGAGAGCGAAGCTATGAAAGAAGTAAGATTGAAGAATCGGTGTATTACAATGTAGCACTTATAATTCTTGTATGGGGACAAGAAACGCTACAAGGAGGAATACAAGTTTCTTCAATCTTATTTCTTTTTTAAAAGAAGGATTGTGTGGAAGTATGAAAAAAATTTGAAGCACCCCATAAGAAATATTTGTAGCCAATGAATATGGTTTGAAGCCAAAGAATATGGTTTGAAGCCTAAGAATATAGTTTGAAGCCAAAGAATATAGTTTGAAGAAAAGAATATAGCTTGGAGTAAAGAATATGGTTTGAAGCCAAGGAATATAGTTTGAAGAAAAGAATTTCGCTTGGAGTGAAGAATATGGTTTGAAGCCAAGAATATAGCTTGGGTAAAAAATATAATTTCCAACACCCTTGACAAATTTAAACTAGAAATGTATACTTGATGCAAATTCATATAAAAAATGCTGAGAAAAGAAGAGTATATATGGAATACTGAACAGAGAACCTTGCCGAAAGAAATTTCAGTGCTGAGAGCGAGGAACAGTGGAACATATAGAAGATGGTCTTGGAGCTGCGTAGCTGAGGTTAAATCTTAGGTTACGACGTATTCACACGTTATAGTGAGAGACTGTGTTAGCAGTCGGTAAGATACTAGCTAAAAGGTTAGTATGAATTAAAGTGGTACCACGGGAGATACTCTCGTCTTTAAATAGACGGGGGCTTTTTTTATTTTTAGGATATTTTCTGAAAGAACTTATAAATAAAAAACGTTGAGGTATGCGTACTACCATAAAGGTTTCGTAAGGCAAAATTTATTCACGAAAGTAACCATATTACGAATCATAAAGAAGTAAGGGTTAGTATTTACAAACGGAAACAAACTATAAATGGTAAGGAGGAGATATTATGAGCAAAAAGCCATATTACATTACAACGGCTATTGCATATACGTCAGGCAAGCCACACATTGGAAATACGTATGAAATTGTACTTGCAGATAGTATTGCAAGATTTAAGAGGTTGGAGGGATATGATGTATTCTTCCAGACAGGAACCGATGAGCATGGACAAAAAATCGAGGAAAAAGCAGCAGAGGCAGGAGTTTCACCAAAAGAATTTGTAGATAAGGTAGCAGGTGGAATCAAAGATATCTGGGATCTTATGAATTCTTCCTACGATAAATTTATTCGTACAACTGACGAATATCATGAAAAACAGGTTCAAAAGATCTTTAAGAAATTATATGACCAGGGAGATATCTACAAAGGTCACTATGAAGGAATGTACTGTACTCCATGTGAGTCATTTTTTACCGCTTCCCAGCTTGTCAATGGAAAATGTCCTGACTGTGGAAGAGAGTGTCAGCCAGCAAAAGAAGAAGCTTACTTTTTAAAGCTTAGTAACTATACGGAGAGATTAATTGATCATATCAATACGCATCCAGAGTTTATTCAGCCAGAGTCCAGAAAGAATGAGATGATGAATAACTTCTTATTACCTGGATTACAGGATTTATGTGTATCAAGAACCTCTTTTAAGTGGGGAATTCCAGTAGACTTTGACCCAAAACATGTGATTTATGTATGGATTGACGCATTAAGTAACTATATCACTGGTATTGGTTATGACTGTGATGGTAATTCTACCGAACAGTTTAATAAATATTGGCCAGCGGATTTACACTTAATAGGTAAGGATATCCTACGATTCCATACCATTTACTGGCCAATCATGTTAATGGCACTTGATTTACCATTACCAAAGCAGGTATTTGGTCATCCTTGGTTATTACAGACAGATCCAAATGCAAAAGATGGTTCTGGCGTTAAGATGAGTAAATCTAGAGGTAATGTATTATATGCAGATGAGTTAGTGGAATTCTTCGGAGTAGATGCTGTTCGCTACTTCGTACTTCATGAGATGCCATTTGACAATGATGGTGTAATTAACTGGGAGCTTATGGTGGAGCGTATGAATTCTGACCTTGCGAACACCTTAGGAAACTTAGTTAACCGTACAATTTCAATGTCAAATAAGTACTTTGAAGGTGTAGTGAATAAAACCGATGCAACAGAGCCAGTAGATGCAGAGCTAATAGAGGTTGTAACAAAGACAAGAGATAAAGTGGTTGCAAAGATGGCAAACCTTCGTGTTGCAGATGCAATTTCTGAAATCTTTACGTTATTTAAGAGATGTAACAAATATATTGATGAAACAATGCCATGGGCTCTTGCGAAAGAAGAAGAGAAGAAGGCTAGACTTGAGAACGTATTATATAACTTGGTTGAGAGTATCTGTATTGGTGCTAATCTTTTAGAGCCATTTTTACCAGAAACTGCAGAGAAGATATTAACGCAGTTAAACGCTAGAAAGAGAAGCATAGAGGAGCTTGCTACTTTTGGTTTGCATGAAAACGGTACCAAGGTGACAGATCAGCCACAGATTTTATTTGCAAGGCTTGATTTAAAAGAAGTTTTAGCAAAAGTGGAAGAGAAACATGCACTAGAGGAGACATCAAACGTGGAAGAAATAAAACAAGAAGAAACAGTGATTGAGATTCCTGCAAAGGACGAAATCACCTATGATGATTTTGCAAAACTACAATTTCAAGTAGGTGAAATTATAGCTTGTGAAGAAGTAAAGAAATCAAAGAAACTTCTTTGCTCCAAGGTTAAAATCGGAAATCAGGTAAAACAGATTGTATCTGGAATCAAAGCTCACTATACTGCGGAAGAGATGGTTGGTAAGAAGGTTATGGTTTTAGTAAACTTAAAGCCAGCAACATTAGCAGGGGTTGTATCCGAAGGTATGTTATTATGTGCTGAGGATGAGAACGGAGTTCTTGCTTTAATGACTCCAGAGAAGCCAATGCCATCGGGAGCTGAAATTTGCTAGGATAGTGATATAAAACAACACACATTTTCAAATATAAAACAGCACTATGAGAAGTTTAATTCCACATAGTGCTGTTTTATTGATATATGAGACTTAAATAACATATACCAGACATGATTATCTTGAAAACTGATCCCTAATAAAGTATATATATATTTTAATCCCTCTCTGGCTCTGCGATACGAAAACGGGAACGCAATAAGGATTATACAGAATAAGGGGTAGAATTCTTCACCTGTTTTAGTAAGAATTTATACCGATGTTGAATCGCATTTACCTGATAGATACAACTATCAATTAAGTCTGGGTCAACAACATTCTCAAAATTAGAATAAGCGGATTCTAATTCTTTTTGCGTATTTGCAATTTCTAATAGAAGTTCTTTATTGAATTCCTCTTGTTTTTTCTTAAATAATCTCATACCGCCACCACCTTTTAAAACGTTATATAATAAGTTTCTATTTTTATATTTTGTTATATTATAGTCTTACATTGGAAGCAATATACATGCTTGTATTATTTTTTCTATTATTTTCGTTGTATTAATAATTGCAAAGTGAAATAGGATTACATCAGAATTTTTGAATCGGAGATATCATTCTTAGAGAATTACTATGTAGTAGGAACCTACGCCTAAATAGAGAAAAAAGTGAGAAAGCATTATGATATTTTAGTCTATCTTTTCTAGGACAGAATATACTTACAATAAATAGGCCAAGTGGTTTTATAGGTTTTAAGAGAAAGGTGAAAAGGAATATGAAGCAATATATTTCTTATCTGTTATTTGCACTTGCAGGAATGCTATTTGCATGGTATTTATATGTGAATCATAAGAAATGGATTGGTACTGTAATCGTTCGTGCAGTCTTATCTGTTGTGGTAATCTATCTTATTAATACGGTAGCTCTAAATTTTGGGGTTGCTACCTTAGTTGGAGTTAATTTTGTTAGTATTGGAATAACAGCATTTTTAGGGGTTCCAGGATTGCTGTTATTATATGGTACCTCTCTTTTTTTCTAAAGTTCATGGATGTATTAATTCTTTATAAAGAACGAAGTTGTATAAATTTAGTTGATGTTTGATTACCCATTAAAATATGGACAGGCATTAGCAAGAATGATAGTAAAAAAATAATGCGTAAAAATTAGTAGGTAAAGAATTAGTGGGTTTAGTAGGTTAAGAATAGTGTGATAAAAACTGTAGGGAATGTAATAGTAGATAAAGAATTAATATGCGAAAAATTAGTAGGTAAAGAAAATTAGTTGGATAAGAATTAATAGAACAAGAATAATGAGAAAAAACTGATACTACTATAAAGTAAGAAAAGTATTGAGGCTATGTAATATTGTGGTAAAATAAGGATTGTACGTTAATATAGTTATTAATAGTAAAGTTTTATAGGTGTTTTATGAGTTAATAAGAAAGGTGGAATGTGTACTATAGTACGCTAATTTAACATGAGAAAAACTGTGAAAGCAGAAATTGAAGATGTCAGAGATTTAATGAGTATCTATGATAGTGCTAATCAATTGTTTTGTAAGGAAGATAGAGCGGATGCGGATCTAGATACATTTTATAAGATGCTTGATGAGTCAAATGTATACATAATGTACGAGGATATCCAAATGCCAATTGCTTTTATGGCATTTGTTGAAAAAGAAAAATATACGGAAATGATAGCATTATATGTAAAAACAGAATATCAAAGGATTGGTTTGGGACAGGAATTTATAAGTTATTTTGAGAAATTAAACACGGGAAATAACAGAATATTAATAATAAAGGCATTAAAAAATGCCCCTTGGGCATTACAATTATATAAAAAAAATGGGTATAAAGAAATTGGACATAAAATGGCTATTGAACTAAATATGAAAGAGCATCCATGGTCAATAATATTATTTAAAATAATAGAATGATGTCGCTAAAAGTATTCACATTCCACCTTTTATTATTCAATATGAAATCATATGGGAATATTATCAGTTTTATACTAAACTCGAGGAAAAATTCATATGATCCTCAAGTTGCTATAGCTGTATTCCCAATACAGATGTTTATTGATATCAATAATGTTCTTCTCAAATAAATAGGAGCAGCTTTTTACTAGCAGTCACACCTATACAAGTGGATAACTTTATAAAATTGTGGATATTGTATAAAATATTTTTCTTCTCTGTGCATACCGATGAAAATGCGAAGGAACTCAGAAAAAGAGTTGACGATTTACAAATTAAGGAATATGATAAACCTATCATATAAAGCTGTCTGTCAAAATGAAAAAGCTTTAATATCCTTTATGAGTTAGAGAAACATAGGGTAAGACAGACAGTATCTAAGAAATAAGCTTCTTAAAATTCTTAACAGCTATCTTGTTTCTAAAGAAATATTCATTGATTTAATTCAGGGGGAATATATGAATTTAACTGTAGCCATATTAGATCCACAGGAGGATTATGCACGTCTTTTGATGGAGTTTATGAATCAGCAAGCGGATTATGGATTCTGTACGGTTGTATTTACGGAGGAAGAGCTCTACCTGACATATGAGAAGGAACATAAGGTAGATATCCTTTTGTATGCAGAAGAATTCCGAGATAGTATGATAACGAATTTATCAAAAGTTAGCTACTGTTTATCTGAAGATACTTTGGTTGATAACGAGTCTATTTTTAAATATCAGTCTGCAAGTAATATTATGAATCTGTTACTAGAACGCTATTTAGATCTCGGTTACACTTGGAAACCAGCGCATAAGCATACTGGGAGACAAAGAGTAATAGGGGTGTTTTCTCCCTATTATGAGATTAGACAAACAGGTATAGCAATAAGTCTAGCAAAATATTTAGCTACGAAAGAGAAGTGTGTTTATCTTTGCTTACAGCCCTTTTTTCCTTCAGAACTTCTTGGGAGGGGAGATCACAGCAGTTTAAGTGATATTATCTATTTACTAAAGCAGGATGGAGTAAATAAGAGTGTGAAGATAAAGCAATGTTTGGAGCAAGTGGGAGAATTAGATTATATCTCAGGCACGTATTATTTTGGTGAACTATATGAATTAACCCAAGAAGAGATTAATAAGTTATTGACTGAGCTTAAGGAGAATCTGTTATATGAAACTGTCGTAATAGAATTTTCACTATGTACCTCCTTAGCCCTTCATTTATTAAAAATCTGTGATGTATTGTTACATCCACAACTGGTTGGAGAGGCTAGGCAATATTTCAGTATTGCTTTTGAGAAACAATTAAAGAGAACCGGTCAGGAACATTTAATTGAAAAGTTAGTAACAATATCGATACCCTATGAGGAGCAAGGTCAAAAGAATATATGCTTAGATAGACAACAAGAATCAGAATATCTACAACTTCTAAAGGAATTTCAATTTTAAAAATCTATTGATACAATTCAATAACTTCTTATAAATTTTCTTATAAAATAATTTTATAATCTACTTGTACCCCAAAAACGCAAACGAGGGAGAGGATTGCATATGGAACAGAGAAAGCAGGAATTACAGGAACAAATTCTTGCTGGTATTGATATGACAAAAGAATTATCAGAAGAGGAACTATTTGACCGAATCGATGAAGTGATTAAGATCCGTAGCAAAGAAGAATACATAAGTATTACTGACAAACAACGACTTCGAAGAGAAATTTTTAATGCCATTCGTAGGTTAGACGTGTTACAGGAGCTTGTAGAGGATACTTCCATTACAGAAATCATGATTAATGGTGCAAGAGAAATCTTTGTAGAGCGAGATGGTAAATTGATGAGATGGGAGAAAGAGTTTGAATCAGAGAGAAAGTTAGAAGATGTGATCCAAACTATTGTAGCAGGTGCAAATCGTATTATTAATGAATCTAGCCCTATTGTGGATGCGAGATTAAAGGATGGTTCTCGCGTTAATATAGTACTTCCACCGATAGCGATTGGAGGACCAACTATAACAATTCGAAAGTTTCCAAAAGAAACAATGACAATGGAAAAACTGGTGTCGATAGGTTCCTTGACTAAGGAAGCAGCTGAAGTTTTAAAGAAGTTAGTGATTGCAGGATATAATATCTTCATTAGTGGAGGTACAGGTTCTGGTAAAACAACTTTCCTAAATGCATTATCTAATTACATTCCTTCAGAAGAGAGGATAATTACAATTGAAGATTCCGCAGAGCTACAAATACGTAACATACCTAATCTAGTGCGTTTGGAAGTAAGAAATGCAAACGTAGAGGGTAAGAATGAAATCTCGATTCGTGACTTGATTAAGAGCAGTCTCCGTATGAGACCAGATCGTATTATTGTAGGAGAAGTTCGAGATGCTTCAAGTATTGATATGCTACAAGCTCTAAACACAGGACATAACGGAATGAGTACGGGGCATTCTAATTCGCCCACGGATATGTTATCTCGATTAGAAACTATGGTTTTACTTGGGGCAGATATCCCACTATTGGCTGTTAGAAAACAGATTGCATCTGCCATTGATATTGTGATTCATCTTGGAAGGCTCCGAGATAAATCAAGAAGAGTATTAGAAATCGTTGAGGTGTTAGAGTGTGTGGATGGGGAAATTGAAGTAAATCCTCTTTTCTTATTTTCCGAAGAAGGGGAATCAAAGGAGGGAAAAGTATTAGGGGAACTAAAAAAGACAGACAATTCACTACTCCATGTACAAAAATTATTACGTGCAGGCCTATCCTTATAAAGGAGGTAGTAGATGATTGAGGATTATGACATTTATCTTATGAACAGAAAAGAAATAATTTTATGCCTATTCAAAGGATTTCTATTGTGTCTTATTGTAAGTTTCTTATTTTATCAAAATCTCTTTTTATGTCTATTATTATCTCCATATCTATATTTTTTTTATAAAAAAGAACAGAAAAAAATGGCAGAGGATCGTAAAAAGAAATTAAATGCCGAGTTTTTAGATGGAATTCATAGCTTGTCAGTGGCCTTAGAAGCGGGCTATTCCATTGAGAATGCGTTTAGAGCAGCAATCAAGGATTTGGAATTAATGTATTCAAAAGAGGCACTCATTATGAAGGAATTCCAATGTATTGTATCTTTGATTAATCATAACATCCCTATAGAAGATGCAATTGCTCAATTTGCTAGTCGAAGTAAGTTAGAGGATGTGGAGTGCTTTTGTGAAGTTTTTAAGACAGCTAAACGAACCGGAGGGGATTTAGTCGCTATTATTAAGATGACTAGCAAAACAATTGGTGAAAAGGTAGAGGTTATGCGAGAAATAGAAACTCTTATCACAGCAAAAAAGATGGAAGCTAATATCATGAAGTTTGTTCCATTTGGTATCTTAGGATATATGTTGCTTGGTAGTCCGCAGTTTTTAAAACCTCTTTATCATAATTTATTTGGTATTATTTTTATGACAATTCTATTAGGGATCTATTTGATTTTAACTAGGTTGGTTGACAAAATTATAGCCATCCGGGTATAAGCAGATTGGAGCTACTATGACTTATGTAATTCTATTCATTTTTATTCTTTTTCTTGTTTTGTTTCTTCTATCAAAATCCTATGACAAAGAGTTCATTGATGGTCTTGATCATAAAGAACATCCCCTAAAGAAATTCTATTCTCTGGTAGGTTTTTGTTGGTTTCAAATAATTCACCGCCCTAGAAAATCAAGTGCAAAAGAGTTAGCACTTTTGTATCAAAAGGGAGCATTAATGACCTTTGTATTTCTATTATTTCTAACTATTCTTCTTATAAATGAACAAAAAAATCCCAAAGAGTTACTACAAGATGGTTATAGAATAGAACGACCAGAGGTAGGAGAAGGATCAAAAACTTATCGTCTTGGTTATCAGTTGGATGAAGAGGAGGAAGAGCTCACCTTTGAGATAACAGAAAAACGGGTAAAAAAAGAGAATCGAAGAGTGATGTTTGAAGCAGTTGAAACTGCCTTAAAAAAGATAATTTTAAATAAGAATTTAGACTTTAACCAGGTAACCTCTGATTTAAAACTTCCAAAGCAATTTGGTTCCCAAGACCTTAAAGTTTCTTATAAAATTGGACAACCAGATTATCTTAGGGAGGATGGAAGTATTAGAAGTGAAGGAGTACCTAAGGAAGGTGTACTAGCTAGGATTAATGTAACGTTAAAGTATTTTGAGGATTCTTATGAATTCTCTATTAATCTCATAATACTACCTCCAAAAGAACTAGAATTATCAAAAAAAGATATCATTGAAATGGAGATAAGAAAGCGAGAGGAAGAGAATAGGGGAGAAGATACGATAGAATTACCTAGTGAGATTATGGGAGATTCGGTTATATGGAAGTCAATCAAAAAAAATTCTTCCATTACGTTGTTGCTTCTGGGGATTATGGTTATGATGGGAATCCCAATTTTCATCGAGCAGAAAAAAAAGGAGAGGGAGCAGCATAAGAGTGAACAGCTCTTACTTGATTATCCAGAGATTATGATGAAATATACGTTATTGCTAAGTGCAGGTATGACAACCTATGGAGCATGGGAACGTATTGTAAAAGATTATATCATACGCAAGGAAAGAGAATTAGAAGACGTTCAAGGGGATAAGAAGAAATTATATATAAGAAAGAGTAATAAGGTCAAACGATTTGCTTATGAAGAAATGATAATAACAAAAAATGAAATTGATCTTGGGGTCTCGGAATCGGTTGCTTATGAACGTTTCGGAAGGAGATGTAAGCTACTTTCCTATCTTAGATTTAGTACAATTATCGTTCAAAACATGAAAAAAGGAAATAAGGGTATGATACCCATGTTAGAAGCGGAATCAGTGCAAGCTCTTCTTGACCGTAAGGAACAGGCAAAACGTTTAGGGGAGAAGGCTTCCACGAAGATGCTAATACCTATGATGGGGATGTTATGTATTGTAATTGTAATATTGATGGTACCAGCAGTGATGTCCATGGGAATGTAATGGAATATAATGTTGATGGGAATGTAATGGAATATAGAATTTCTGCTATTAAAATTATCGTTATGAAAAGGCGCTCAAAGCCAGAATAGAGGTTAGTATGATGAAAAGTAAAAACATAGAAAAGAATATAATAAAAAATAACAAAGGGTTTGGGATAGTGGAAGTTATTTTAATAATAGTAGTTGTGATAGCGCTTATTATTATTTTTCAAGAGCAGATTACAAGTATATTTAATAGAGCAATGGATTCTTTAAAAGATAGCACGGATAGTTATTTTAACAACTTTTCTCCAACTCCGTAAGGCGGTGTTATAATGAGGGGAAAAAATGCAAGGGGAGTGATAACAATTTATCTAACCCTAACATTGTCTATTATGGTAACTTTAATTGTTACAACAATTGAAATGGCTCGCGTGTCTGCTGCAAGGGCATATAGTGAACGAGTGTTACAAACAGCGATGGAATCAACACTTTGTGATTATTACTTGCCTTTGTTTGAACGATATCATGTATTTGGACTAGATACTGGATATGGGGGGAGTATAGCAGATAGCAGTGTTTTGGCAGAGGAAATTAGAGAGGGTATGGATGTTAGTTTTCTTCCAATAAATAATGATACACAATCTAATCTCCTATTACATAATAAAAGCTATCTAATATGTAATCCTAAGGTAGATACAATTACTGTGGATAACGTACACTATCTAACGGATTGGGAAGGAGAATTTTTTCGAAAACAAGCAACTTCTTATATGAAATATCAAGCAACAGCGGAAGGGTTATCATATTTACTAGATTCAGTAAATGCTTTAGAGAAAACGGAAATAGTAAATCAGAAGTTTGAAGAAAAGATGAAGGTTGAGCAGGAGTTCATGTTAATAGATAAGGATATCTTAAAGTTAATAGAACTAATTGATGGAATAAAAATAAAAGATAACCAAATTGAGTGTAAAAAGGGTAAACCAAAAACTATAGATTCCTTTGCAAAAAAAATACTTTCCGAAGAACCTTCCATGGATAACACATTGATTAACCATTCCACAATATTTGATTCACTAAAGGATAACTATATGAATTATCCAAATCAATTAAATAGCCTGAAGGCTAGTGCACAGGATGTGGTAGAACGTTATCATACTGCTTATGAGAATGCAGTGAGACAACGAGAGGAGGAACTTTTAAGTTTACGAGAAGAAAGAGCGGACTTGATAAAGACATCGAAGGATAAACCTTGTGACACAACGGAGATTGATGGAAGGATATCATCATTAGAACAATCACCAATTACAATAGATATCTATGTCCAAGATGGACTTATGACAAGTTGCAATTCTATAAATCAGCAAATGACTAATTTTCTTAGTACATTAAAAGATATAAAAGAGAAAGCAAACCAGGCACTTTTACTTGTACAAAAAATAGAAGATTCAAGATATAAAGCACAGGATAGTAAGAACATTTTTCTTAAAGAGCTAGATAAAACGAAAGAAGAAATAGGGGATGCTTTATACCAAGAGCTATCAAAAACTTCGAAGGAGATGGAGGGGTACTCAAACCCGGAAGAAAAAGGTATCGGGATAATTAAGGATATTTTATTAATGGAAGAAACCTTAAGACATAATATAGGTGTTTTAGAAGGAATAGAAGAAATCAACCTACCGATCTTCACTTATTCAGATGGGGGTAGTGTATGGTTAGTTGAGGTTAATCAAGTACATATTTCTTTGGATAAATTTACATTAGAAGGACTTGCTTTTGATTACAGCGGTGTTAATTTTTCTCAAGAAAAGAACTCTATCTTAAAAAATGCAAAGTCCTTAATCTCAGATGGCTTACTTAAATTAGTTCTAGATGATGTTGACAGTATATCAAAAGCTGAAATAAACCAATCAGAATTGCCCTCCTTTACAGCCAAGAAAGCTCCGGACAAGAATACGCAGGATGAGAATAATATAAAAAACATTATGGATTCGGAGGAAGGAGAAGGTTTTACCACCACAGGGATAGGTAGTTATGGGACCGATGCTTTGGGGAGTTTTGCAAATAGTTTAGTGGAGGAGTTATTGTTTCAAGCTTATGAAAATGAACACTGTACATCCTACTTATCGGAAAACTATAAACTGGGGCAGATCCTACAATATGAGCTTGAGTATTTATTATATGGAAATACCAGTGATAAAGAGAATGTTTCTTCTTTTATCAATCGGCTTATTTTTATTCGGACCATAGGAAATATGATTTCTGTATTAACAGATACAAATAAGGTGGAAGAAGCAAATGCATTTGCTGTAGCAGTCGTAGGATTTTCTGGGCTACCTTTCTTAATTAGCATTGTAAAGTATGTGATATTATTTATATGGGCATTGGAACAATCCTTAGTGGAAACTGCAGCAATGCTTCTTGGCAAGAGTGTTCCATTATTTAGTATGAGGGAAGATTTTGTTGTGGAATTTAAGGATTTGGCAGCCTTTACAAAAGATACAATCTTGAAAAAGGCAAAGGAGTATAAAACTAAAGAGGGATTTTTGAACGTAGGATATAAAGAGTATCTACAGATATCACTATTTTTTTCTAATAAAAACAATCAATACTACCGGATGATGGATTTAATACAGGAAAATTTGCGATATGAGTATGAAGATACATTTCGAATACGTAATTGTGTAGTTAGTTATCGGGCGGAGGTTAAGCTTAGTATGCCTGAACAGTTTTTTTCACTTCCATTCGCCATACACCGTGAGAATTTGTCCATTAGCGGTTATCGATATTTGGCCCAAAAAGCAGTCTCATATTAAATTCCTCCGAAAGGGTGTGGTGAAGTCTTTGTTTTTTACATATTAAAAATAAAAAATCTCTCTCCAAGAACATTTGCCGATGTTTATCTCATGTAAAGAACAGAGACCTGACCACACCCTATGGGACTGTACAAGAACAGTTTATTGATTTTTTATTTGAATTAAGTTGGAGGAAAGTTGGTGTTAAGAAAAAGAGAAAAGGGGTTACTGACGTTAGAGGCTTCCTTAGCATTACCAATCTTTGTATTTGCAGTTTATGCATTAGTTTTTTTCTTTCAGGTTATTGCTGCACAGGATTGCCTTCATTATTATGCAACAAAGATAGCAAGAAATCTGTCCTCCTACGGTATGATAACAAATTATATTGTAGATTTTTTTGAGAATGAGGATAGTAGTACAGAGGTTCGGAGGAACTTGGTCGATGATGAGGAAACAATCTTCTCTGAGATATTTGACTCGTCGGATGTTACCAATATACTCACATCTGCAGCAAGTGGACTTATGCTAAGAGAGTCTATTAAGCCATATGTTAAGGATCATCATGCTATAAAAAATTGTATTGAAGATGGTTTTTCGGGTATATCTTTTTTAGGTTCTTCCCTGTTTGATGATGAAGGGTATATCCAAGTTATTATGCAGTATAAGATACAGCTTCCGATATGGAAAGATATTTTACCTGTATTTCCAGTCATACAGCGTGTTAGAATACGTATGTTTAATGGACATACAGTTCCATCTACACTAAAAACTGAAACAGAAGATCAAGAAGATGGAGAGTATGTTTATATTACGCCAAACGGCTCAGTATATCATACCAATGCAAATTGTTCTCATATTAAGATTAGTATTCAGGCAGTGGGTAGTAAAACTATTTCATTTCTTTTTAATTCTTATGGTAATTCCTATCGAGCATGTGAATTATGTATTGATAAAGTCTCATCACTTCCAAGTACCATCTATATCACAGAATCCGGAGACTGTTATCATAGCAGCCGTGGCTGTTCTGGAATAAAGCGGACCGTTACTAAGGTACGTTTGTCCGAGGTAGGGTCAAGGAGTGAGTGTAGTAGATGTAAGGCACGTAAAAAGGAGTGAGTGTGTCAGCTATTCTCGAACTTAGGTTGGATGATATTGCAGCAAGAATGGAGGTAAAAATAGAATATGTCATTCATGATTGTTTCCGACAAACTTAGCTTATTTAATATGTTATCTATGATTGATTCCCACAAGATTAGCTTATTGGATATGGTTAAGTTTGGTGGATTTTTGTGGGTTGGAATTTTACTTTTTATTTTAGGTATACAGGATATAAAGAGGAAGGAAATCTCTTGTTGGTGGCTTATTAGTGTGTTACCGCTGATAATGATAGAACTAATCCCCCCTTCTGAGATAGCTTTCATGGAAAGAGTTTTCGGTGGGCTTCTTGGTCTTTTTTTTATAGTCCTTAGTAAGGTTACAAAGGGACAAATTGGTATTGGGGATGGTTATGTTTTATGTGCACTTGGGGTAATACTTGGTATTAGTAAGGCTACTATTCTTTTAAGCTATGCATTTTTATTAACCTCTATAGTTTCTATTGTACTTCTTGTATTTTTTCGTTGTAATCGAAAGAAAACAATTCCGTTTGTTCCTTTTTTGTTTTTGGGATACCTAGGTTGTATTTTAATAAAATAAGTGATGTGGAGTAAGTAATGAAAAAAAGAGCCTTTTTTACAGTGGAGGCAGCCTTTGTCTTACCACTTGTATTTTATACAGTTTTATTTCTTTTAAATTATTGTTTCTATAGTCACGATCGAACAAAACTACAAGCAATTGGTGAGGCAGCAGCTTTAAAAGCTGCTTCTACTATCTCCTATCAAATAGATATAGACTGGCCAGTATTAATAGAAGAAGACTATTTATCAAAAGGAATTCTCTACACTTTTGGCATAGGAAGGGAAAAGGATGAGATGAGGGTATTAAGCTATCTAAAAGAAACATTAACCAAAGGATATATGGTAAGTGAGATTAGTGAGTTACAAATTAGAACAACCTTATCTAAAGTCCAGATTACTGGTAAGTTAATAGCAAATTTCCCAAGTGCAAAACTGTTTCGTATTTTAAAAGAGGATAGTTTTACGGTACCTTTTTGCTTTGAGGAAAGTATATTTACACGAGAGGAAAAAACTAGATTATTAGAAGTATCCATACAACTGGGGAAAACGATCAAAGGAGTAGATAAAGCAATACAAAAACTGAAGGATCTTGTTGAAAAAACGAAAATGAAATAGTGATGTTTGATTTAAGCATTAAGTAAGTTATTGGTTCAAAATATTGAGGATAAAGGGGGTGGATCAATGTGGGAAAAGAAGATATCCGTTCAGAATGGAAGCGAGATATGCATCATAATTATTTGATTATTAATGATAAAGGAAAGGATAGGACATATTTTCAGGAAAAGATGCTGGCACATAATAAAATTGAAGGAATACTTTCATTCCAGATACATTCCATTGATAATCATAGACAATTTCATTATGAGGTGACGGGATATCAAGCGATTTCTTGTATATCTAATAAAGTACCCCTAAGACTAAGCCAGGTAACAACACTTCTTAACCATCTGCTAGCAGTTTTAAAAGAAGCAAAAACATATCTTTTAAATACCATGGATTTTTTGTTATTACCAGATTACATGTTTATTCATTTGCCAGACTATAAATTAGGATTATGTTACTATCCAGGGTATCATGTTCTATTGCAAGAACAGTTGGTCGGATTTTTGGAATTTTTAATGGGTTGTGTAGATTATGAGGATAAAGAAGCAGTGCTTTTTGTATATTCTCTTTATATGAAAAGTAGAGAAGATAATATTACAATACAAGAACTAAAGTCTTTTTTGGAAAGTCAAGAAGTAAAAGTTATGGCAACTAATCTACCAGACGAACATAGTTATAATCGGCATAGTGAGTTAGAAAAAGTAAAAGAATCACAAAGCCATATTAAATATTGTCAAATAAAACAGCAAAACCATATAGAATCGTATCAAATGAAATCACAAAATCAGATAGAGCCTTATCGGATGAAACCCAAAAATCATTTGGAATCTTACCAAGTAAATCCACAAAATCAAACGGATTCTTTTCAAATGAAATCTTCTATTAAACAGAATACAAATGACTTTGAATCTAATAAGAAAAATCCAAGTAAGAAGATTAGCCATTCATCAGCGAATCAATTACATAGAAAGAATTTAATGCATAAGGTAACGACACTTCTCGTTGATGCAAAAGATAGAATACATAAAAATGAATCCGAACCAGAATCACGAAAGAATGACGATAAGAAAAATGATAAGAAAAATGATAAGAAAAAAGTTCATAATACCAACATAAAAAACGAATATCAATATCCCTTTATAAAAGAGAAACTGGAACAAGAAGAGGAAGTCTTCTACTATCCTATGACCTGTTATGTTTTATTTGGAATATTAGCTGCTGTATGTGTCGGAATTTTCTTATACACTTATCAAAAAGGATTTTTATTTCAATCATTACAGAAAAAGATAGATGGATTAAAATTATTATCAATACTTACGGTTATGGGAATAGCACTGTGGTATGGATATTTAAAAATATTCTCTAAGGAAAGAAAACAAAGCCGTATCGTAACAAAAACCTCCTATCAAATGCCTGATAAGGAGGATATTTTTCCAAGTTTGGTATCAGAAAAGAGTAATATCATAACGGAATACAATGGAAGAACAAAGGATAGCCTAGAGAATAATAGGAATTTAAATGTTCTCACAAATCCTATATTGTCAAATAGCGCACCATCAATAATTTCTAGGGAAGATTTTCTACCCAATATAGATTCGGAGGAATCCTACAACGAAGAGGAGTGTACTATTCTACTTACTAGCTTTCATAAGGAATGTGATGCGCTTATTCCATTAGAACCGATGAAGTATGACACCTTAGAGATTAAAGAATATCCATTTTTTATTGGGACGGCAAAAAACAATCTAGGTTATAGTTTAACTAATACTGCTGTTAGTAGATATCATGCAAAACTTGATAAGGTTGAAAGTAGTTTTATATTAACAGATCTTGATTCAACTAATGGTACATTCGTGAACGGGAGAAAATTAATTGCAAATGAGAATTTTGAGGTAAAACAAGGAGATACCGTTTCCTTTGCAAACATTAGTTTTATCTTTACGTGCTTAAACAATTATTGTACAGAGTAAGCCAACAATGGTTGTTCTATACTGTATTTTTAGATAAGTTTACTTGCCCAATTAAATCAACTGTTATATAATGTGGATAATTCGGTAATTACTTATAAAGACAAGGAGGTGTTGTAACGGTCCTTTAAAAAAAGGAATCAAAAGGCCGTACAACACCCTTTTGGATTTTTGAAATATTTATTTACCAGACATTAGATAACGGTTATAGTAAAAAACTTTTTAATTGGACATTGTATCAAAGAATTTTAGATACAATATATCCAAAGCGCAAACAATGTGCGCAAGAATGGAGGTATTTATGGAAAAGTACATTATGGCACTTGATCAGGGGACAACAAGTTCAAGATGTATTCTTTTTAACCACAAAGGGGAAGTGTGTAGCGTAGCGCAAAAGGAGTTCACTCAGGTATATCCAAGAACGGGTTGGGTAGAACATAGACCGATGGATATCTGGTCTTCTCAGATAAGTGTGGCGGCGGAAGCTATGGCAGCAATTGGTGCAAAAGCAGAAAATATCGATTCCATTGGAATTACGAATCAAAGAGAGACTACGATTGTATGGGATAAAAAAACAGGAGAACCCGTATACAATGCTATAGTGTGGCAGTGTCATCGTACTGCAGATATGATTGAGCAATTAAAAAAAGATGGTTTTGATTCCGTGATAAGAAAAAAGACAGGACTAATTCCAGATGCATATTTTTCTGCGACCAAGATAAAGTGGATACTCGATAATGTAGATGGGGTAAGAAAAAGAGCAGAGGCAGGTGACCTACTTTTTGGAACAGTAGATACCTGGATTATATGGAATTTGACAAAGGGTAGAAAACATGTAACAGATTATACCAATGCATCACGTACAATGCTTTTTGATATCCATAACCTTAATTGGGATGAGGAAATCTTAACTTATTTTAAGATACCAAAGAGTATGCTTCCTACGGTACAGGCTTCTAGTAGTATCTTTGGACATACGGAGGGAGGCCTTCTTGGTGGCGAAATACTTATTGCAGGTGCTGCTGGGGATCAACAAGCGGCTCTTTTTGGACAGTGCTGCTTTGAGCCAGGTGAAGTAAAAAATACGTATGGTACCGGATGTTTTCTATTAATGAATACTGGAGATACTGCAATTGAATCACAAAATGGCTTACTTACAACAATAGCTGCAGGGGATGCAGAGCATATTGAATATGCATTAGAAGGAAGTGTATTTGTTGCTGGAGCAGCAATCCAATGGTTAAGAGATGAGCAGCGAATGATAAAGAAGGCAAGTCAATCAGAAGAGTATGCCAAAGAGGTAGAAGATACCAATGGCGTTTATGTAGTACCTGCATTTACCGGTCTTGGTGCCCCTTACTGGAATCCATATGCAAGAGGCACCATAGTAGGAATCACAAGAGGATTTAGTAAAGAGCATATGATCCGAGCTACTTTAGAGTCACTTGCTTATCAAACAGTAGACGTGCTTCATGCAATGGAACAGGATTCTAATATATCCTTAAAGAGCCTTAAAGTTGATGGTGGTGCTTGTGCAAATAACTTTTTAATACAATTCCAAGCAGATATCTTAAATACATTGGTATATCGTCCTCAATGTATAGAAACAACTGCACTGGGTGCTGCTTATCTTGCTGGTCTTGCTACTGGATATTTTAAGGACCGTAATGAAATAAAAGATAATTGGACACTTGGAGGAACGTTCTTTCCACAGATGGAGGAACAAAGACGTAAGGAACTTTTAAAGGGTTGGAAACGTGCGGTTCGATGTGCACTTGCCTGGGCTGAAGATATCGAGTAAAGGAGTTAAGGTTTGGAATTATATAATAAAATTTTAGACTATTTTTCATCCAGTGGGTGTCAGCATTTATCAGTAAATGCTTCAGGAATGGAAGTATTTTATCAAATAAATCAGGAACAATGCGCCGTATATTGGATGATAGATTTATATAATGGAACAGAAATAACAAACGATCAGTTTCAACATATTGAGCGGCAGATTGAGACAGCTTTTATTGGCAGAGGATATCAAAAAGTTACGATAAACGCAATTCTTTGTACTAAGAATACCAATGCAGCCATGAAGATTTGTAGAGCAAATAAAAGTGCTTGTATTATTGATATGCTTCAGTTTCGTCTAATGCTTTTTGAGGGTCAGACTAAGGATGAAAATGGAATTTTTCATGGACTAGACCGATTAATTTTAGAATATGGGCGATTATATTTTAGTTCTTATGGAGACCAGAGCCATAGGAACCAAAGTATGAATCAGGAGAACAACGAAAATCGTAGAGAAGGTTTTGGATCTAATGATACGTATGGAAAAGATCAGGGATATTATCAAGGATATAAAGAGTATCATTCAGGTACGCCTTCTTATGAAAGAAAGAGTGGACTATTCTCTAGGATTGGTATTGTTACACTTATCATAATCGCAATAAATGCAGTAGTATTTTTCTATACAGATCTATCCGGGAATTATAATAGGATTATTGCAGAAGGTGGTATTTTCTGGCCATTTATTAAATATGAGAAGGAATATTATCGCTTTTTTACCTATCAGTTTTTGCATGCCAATATAAGTCATTTGGCAAATAACATGCTTATACTGGGAATTATGGGCTCTACTTTGGAACGTCATGTTGGTAAAATTAAGTATCTATTGATTTACTTTCTGTCCGGAATTGTTGCAGGGATTGCCTCTATGAGTTATAATATGGAGAAAGGTTTACTAAGCAATAGTATAGGGGCGTCAGGAGCAGTTTTTGGCGTTATTGGTGCAATTGCTTTGATTGTAATAGTGAACAAAGGAAGACTAGAGACGATTGGTACTAGGCAGATTATCATATTTATAGCACTCAGTTTATATGGAGGCTTCACAAGCCAGGGTGTTGATAATGCTGCTCATGTGGGAGGTCTGCTTGCGGGCTTCTTTATTGCTATGCTTGTGTACCGAAAGAAGAGGGGGCGCATTCGTGAAGATTAATATCTACTATGGTGGAAGAGGCTTAATCGAAGATCCAACAATCTGCGTAATGAATAAAATGACGGAAGTTTTAGAGGAACTTCGAGTAGAAGTAACGAGATATAATCTGTATGAACAAAAAAATAGTATCAGCATGCTTCCGGGTACACTAAAAGAGGCAGATGGAGTTATACTTGCAGTAAATGTTGAATGGATGGGAATTGGCGGATATATGCAGCAGTTTTTGGATGCGTGCTGGTTATATGGTGATAAACAGAGGATGAAAAATCTTTGTATGTTCCCAATTGTTACAGCAAATACTTACGGGGAACGTGAGGCTGAACTTCATATAAAGAAGTCATGGGAGGTTCTAGGAGGAACATCACTTGATGGTATCATAGCTTATGTGGAGAATCCAATTGAATTTGAAGTTAATACATCCTATTCTGATATTTTTGAACGAAAAGCTGAGTCATTGTATCGTTTTATAAATCAAAAATCAGTTACATTTTCAAGTAGTAGCCATGCTGTTATGAAAAATACATTAACTACAACGCCAATTGAGTTAACTCCTCAAGAGAGCGAACAGTTATCAATGTATGTATCAGATGATACTTATGTTAAAAAGCAAAAAGAAGATATTGAAGAGTTGGCACAGATGTTTCGTGGGATGCTAGAAAACAGTGGAATAGAAAAGAATCAAGAATTTATTAAGAACTTTAAAGATAATTTTAAACCACAGGAAGATGGTTTTTTTGCTACTTTTTCTATTACTATGACAGATATCGATAAGACTCTAATGCTTGAAGTAGCAGGAAAACAGTTAAAATGTAGCTATGAAGACAATATAGAAGCCGATGTAATAGCAAAGACCACGAAAGATATGCTGAACCGATTAGTGACTGGAAGGACAACCTTCCAAGGAGCATTTATGTCAGGTGAATTAACTGCGAAAGGCGATTTTAAGATTCTTAGAAGATTTGATCAGATATTTCATTTTTCGGTGTTATCATAAGAAATCAGATTCATGGAAGAACATTCAACGAATAAGGAATGGTGGTGAGAGTGTAAGAGAAATCTTTCACTCAGCAAGATTAAATCTGTGCTGCAACCACAAATTTAATGTGTGCAAGAGACAGCGCAGAAGTGAGGAAAATTATGTTTCGTTTATGGGCTAAGATAATAAAGGACAATCGTTTGCTTAAAGATATGGTGGTAGAAGACGATACTACAAAACGAACCAGAACAAAAAAGATATTTCATGCTTTGGATGAAGTCTGCCGAGAGTTTGATTTATCAAAACCACTGTGGTTGGAAGTCACAATTAAAGATTTTAAGAAGCATGATAAAACTAGGTTTTATCAAGATAATTTCATTGAACAGATTGATTTTGATTATTTAGAGATTCATGTAATCGAAGAAGACTAGTGTGAAAAAGAGTCAGTCTAACAGGAAGTGAACTTCTTTACCTAGAATTGTAAGGGAATTGCATTAAGATACTTTGCGGGGAGTGTTCTTAGGCAAGACAGACAAGGGAGAAGTATTTTAGGGAACAATGTAATATATGGGAAAGGATATGTAGATGAGTAAAATTTATCAAAAGCCTTTTAGGATGTTCGTTGTGGGGACCATGATACTTTCTTTGACTGCATGTAATGAGGCGCAGAATGGTACGAAAGTAGAAGTGAAATCGAACTATGTAGTAAAAGAGGTTCTCCCGTCTGGAAAGACGGTAGAAAATATAGAGGATCAGGTGAGTGATCCAATCAATGAGGAAGATACAAAGAGTTCTGATAATAATTTAAATGGGGCAGGTTTGGATATAGAATTATTCGAAAGCTCCTTAGATGATTTAGGAAGTGTATTAAAACCTGAAAGCAGTGAGGTAGTCGATATGGATACCGTGAAAGCAATTAATAGTATGCCTGCAAAATCAATTGTTAAGGTATACACAGCAAATGCTGCTACATTAGCAGCATGCTTTTATGCGCAGGACATAAGCCCTGCGCTGTTTGAGCGCATGGAGAATAAATCTTTTAGTGAAGGATGTACCGTTTCGATAGACACCTTAAGTTATGTAAGGGTACTACACTTTGGTTTTGATGGTGAAATACACATTGGAGAAATAGTAGTAAATAAGTTAATAGAAGAAGATATTATTGAGATATTTAAAGAATTATTTGATGCAAGATATCCAATTGAGCAAATGGTATTAATAGATGAGTTTGATGCAGACGATAACAAAAGTATGGCTGCAAATAATTCTTCTAGTTTTAACTATCGTATGGTAGATGGAACAACAACTCTTTCAAAACACGCCTATGGATTAGCTATTGATATTAATCCAAAATACAATCCTTATGTTCGTACGATTAACGGCGAAACTGTGATAATTCCTGAGAATGGAAAAGAGTTTGCGGATAGAACATTAGAGAATGAGTACTATATTAGAAAAGATGATGTATGCCAGAAAGCATTTGCCAAAAGAGGGTTTACTTGGGGCGGTGATTGGCAGTCCTCCAAGGATTATCAGCATTTTCAGAAGGTATTTCAATAGCATTGCTAAGGTACTTTCTCTCATGTTATAATGGGCAGTGAGGCTCACTGTGCAATGAGAATGGAACAGTGCAGACCAATCTACAATGCGGATTTTGAAGCAATAGGAAGGATACGGTGTCGCTATGTCATACATGGCATTATATAGAAAGTTCCGCCCGGATACTTTTGAGGATGTAAAAGGGCAGGATCATATTGTTACAACAATGAAAAATCAAATCAAGGCGAGACGTATCGGTCATGCATACCTGTTTTGCGGTACACGTGGTACTGGTAAGACCACAGTAGCGAAAATACTTGCAAAGACGGTGAACTGTGAACACCCCGTAGATGGTAATCCATGCAATGAATGTGCAATGTGTAAAGCGATTCAGTCTCAAAGCTCGATGAATGTAATCGAAATAGATGCAGCGTCCAATAATGGCGTGGACAATATCAGAGAGATTGTGGAGGAAGTGAAGTATTCTCCAACGGAAGGAAATTATAAGGTATATATTATTGATGAGGTTCATATGCTTTCAGCGGGAGCATTCAATGCATTATTGAAAACATTAGAAGAACCACCTTCCTACGTAATATTTATACTAGCTACTACAGAAGTTCACAAAATACCGATTACCATATTATCACGTTGTCAGCGTTATGATTTTCGAAGAATTACCATTGATGAAATTGCAAAACGATTACGGGAGCTTACTGAGAAAGAAGGAATAGAAGCGCAGGAAAAGGCATTAAGATATGTTGCGAGAGCGGCAGACGGGTCTTTGCGAGATGCGCTTAGCCTTTTAGATCAATGTATTGCCTTTTATCTTGGACAGACTTTAACTTATGACAATGTATTAAATGCCTTGGGAACCGTAGACATTGAGGTATTTGCAAGGCTCTTGCGTTACATTCGAAAAGGAAGTGTAACGGATTGTGTAGCGATACTAGAAGAATTAATTGTTCAAGGTAGAGAGCTCACTCAATTTACGATAGATTTTACCTGGTATTTAAGAAATTTACTATTGGCAAAGACATCAGATGATATGGAAGAAATTCTTGAGATGTCAAGCGACCAATTGCAGTTATTAAAACAGGAAGCACAAAGTTGTGATACAGAACTTTTGATACGTTTTATTCGTATCTTTTCAGAATTATCAAATCAAGTGAAGTATGCAACACAAAAGAGAGTTATGATTGAGGTTGCATTGGTAAAGTTATGTAGACCAGCAATGGAAACAGATTTTGACTCATTAATTCATCGGATACAGGTACTAGAAAAACGTTTAGAGGAAGGTGTTTTTGTTACCTCTAAGGAAGAAACAGAAGGTGCAGTACCTGTGGTAGAGAAGGTGAAAAGAGCTGAGGAACAGCTTGAGTTACCCAAAGCTGTGAGTGCTGATTTACAAGAAGTTGCACGGAATTGGAATTCAATTCTAAGAAGTTTACCTCCATTGGTACGAACAGTACTGATTAGTGCGCGTGTTGTACCTGGGGAAGGAAGTACGCTAATCCTGGTATTTGAGAAAGAAGTAGATGAGGGCGTGATTAATCAAGAATCTCATCTTGCAGAAATAACGAAAGCAATCGCAGATACTATTGGAAAAGAAGTCTTAGTTCAGACTAAGGTGATAAAGGATGGAGAAGCAATTGAAGCTTATCCTGATTTAACGAAAATAATGAAAAAGGTTCCGATTGAATATGTCGATTAACCGAAAAGTTGGAAGGAGAAATGAAAATGGCAAAGCGTGGTGGATTTCCAGGTGGTAATATGCCTGGTAACATGAATAATCTGATGAAGCAGGCACAGAGAATGCAAAAGCAGATGGAAGAGAAGACAAAAGAAATGGAAGAGAAACAGTGGGAGGCTACTGCAGGTGGTGGAGCTGTAACTGTAACTGTTTCTGGAAAGAAAGAAGTAGTATCTGTTAAGTTGTCAAAAGAAGTTGTTGATCCAGATGACATCGAGATGTTAGAGGACTTAATTGTTGCTGCGACAAATGAAGCTCTTCGTAAAATGGAAGAAGAGTCTGCAAATGCTATGAATTCTATTGCAGGAGGCTTAGGTAACTTTGGAGGTTTAGGTGGATTATTCTAAAAAGAGTAATCACTATATATAAAATAAAAAGATATCTTTTATCAGTATGAGTTTTTCATGATTGAGAATACTGTTGAAAGATATCTTTTTGTTTTGGTACTTGTAGTATGAATGGAAATAATGGTATGATAAGGTTAAGAAAAGTTGAAGCAGTGAATAAGATCTTAGCTGTGAGATAAGGTGATTTCTAGAGTGATTTATCTTGCAGAGTATAGTGAATAGGATACTTAAATTCAATTATTAGTATTGCATAGGTCAAAATATCATTTTAATTTGGTAATTGATATTGATAGCGTAGGTTTATGCAATCTGAACTTAAAAAGAGAAAATATGCGTTAGAAGATAGGTGAAACCGTGAATTATTATAGTACACAAATTAGCAAGTTGATAGAGGAGCTTGGAAGGTTGCCTGGTATTGGTGCAAAATCCGCACAAAGACTCGCATTTCATATTATAAATATGCCAAGGGAACAGGTTGAACATCTAGCAAATACGATGCTTGATGCAAGGAGTAATGTGAGATATTGTAAGGTATGCCAAACCTTAACAGACAAAGAGGTTTGCCCTATTTGCTCCAGTGATAAGAGAGATCAAAAAGTCATTATGGTGGTGGAGAATACAAGAGACTTAGCAGCTTATGAAAAGACAGGTAAATTTGATGGTGTCTATCATGTGTTACATGGAGCTATTTCTCCTATGTTAGGAATTGGACCACAAGATATTAAATTAAAGGAATTAATGTTACGTCTTCAAGGAGATGTAGATGAAGTAATAATAGCAACGAATTCAAGTCTTGAGGGAGAGGCCACGGCTATGTATATTAGCAAATTAATAAAGCCTGCTGGAATTAAAGTGAGTCGTATTGCAAGCGGTGTCCCAGTAGGAGGTGACCTTGAATACATTGATGAGGTAACATTACTTCGTGCGCTTGACGGAAGAATTCAGTTATAGGCTGTCTTTTTCATTGTCAAATAAATAGGATAAAGGGGTATATCCCTTAACACGAAAAGAATAAACAGTAGGGGGTTTCCTATGGAACGAGAAAACGTATTGTCGAGTGGTATTGAAACTCTTTATACGATCAAAGAGAACTTACTTGAATTAGAAGGGTATAAAGAGAGTAGTAAGGACTGGGCGTTTAAAGAAGAACAAGCGGAAGAACAGTTTGAGGAACGCCAGAAAGCTATCAATGATGAAGTGGGCGCTATCTTAAAAAAGAGACGTCAAGAAGTAGAGGCATCTTTTGAAGAACAAATGGATGAGACTAAGGCACGCCTAAAAAAGGTGAAAGCCAAAAAAGAAAAGCAGCTTGGTAAAAAAGTTTCAGAAAGAATTGAAGAAGAAACTGCGGACTTAACAAAAGAGGGTGTTCGTCTAGAACAGGAACTAAAATCAGTATTTCAGAAAAATCATATTTCTAGGATATTTAACCGTAAGTGGTTTCATGCGGTGTTTATGCCTTGTTCTCTAAGAGATATATGTACTCTTTTCATTACTGTACTTATTTTATTTTTAGTACTTCCTGTAGGTGTTTATAAGTTTTTATTACCAGCCAAGACCTTATATCTAATTCTTGTTTACTTTGTAACTATTCTTGTATTTGGAGGCCTCTATATTGTTATTAATAAGAAAATAAAAGAAAACCATGCGGAAGCAATTATTGATATGAAAGCGATTCGTCAAAAGATGGCTAAGAATGATAAGAAAATTAGAGCGATGGCGAAGGAAATCAGAAAAGATAAAGATGAAAGTATCTATGGTCTCGATGATATTAAAGAAGAGATTAAGCAATTAGAAGATGAACTTAATCATTTGATGGAAGAGAAAAAGAATGCTTTAGTAGAGTTTGAAGCAACAACCAAAGCTGTGGTAGTAGAAGAAATCAAATCCCGTTATGAGGAGGAGATGAAAGGGCTTCAAAATAAAGTAAAAGAAGCCAATGAGGAACAAAGAAAGGCTTCAGAAAAAGTAAAAGAGTTTTCTCTTGAAATCACCAATCGATATGAGACTTATCTTGGAAAAGATACCTTAACGAAAACCACCATTGATCGCCTCATTGAGATTATGCAAGAACAAAAGGCTACCAGTATAACAGAGGCACTAAGTATTTACCGCGCTGAGTTAAATAAGCCAATGGAATAGCTATAAAGTGGATAGTATATTCATAACAGATAGCTGACGATTATTTAATAATGATATAAAAAACGCTCCCTTTAAGTAAATCGCTAAAATTAGCGACTCCTTTAAAGGGAGCTTTTTTTTACGAATGGGATTATTCAATAGCACGACCTCTTAGAAGGCACATGCAATGAGTTATACCTTGACAGATATAATCAACTAGAGTCATAACCGTGCCAAGACGAGTAGTCTGTAAAAGCATCTGATCAAAGAGTCCTGAAAGGTTAACAATACCGGTCACGAATAAATCTCCAACATAAGGTAAATCTTTATCTACTCCTGCACCAGGTTTTAAGGGACCTTCACCAAGGGTATAATATCCTACATGTGAGGCTTTCCCTAAAGAGGCATCAATCGCAATGATAAATGGGTTGTTATTCTCTGTATAAATACGAGAAACTGTTTCTTTTAAGTTTTTGGCATGAACCGGCTCCTCTAAGGTACCATATACTACATAGTTTTTCGTAGGCAGATGGGATAGCTTGTAGCCAAGAAGTGGTCCAAGGCAATCACCGGTTGCACGGTCTGATCCAATACATAGAAATACAATGGTTTTATTCTTATAACAGTTTATTTCCAAAAGATTTAACAATGTATTTCCAAAGTCATAAGGAGAATAACGTTCTTTCGAGTCAAAATAAAAAATTTTCTTGTTTTTCTCAACAAATTGCTTCAAATAGGAAATCCGCCTTTCACTATGGTATTTTCTTCATAAAAATTAAGGAAGAGCAACTTTTATTGCAATAACATTTGTTTTGTTGCTTGTCTCCTTACAGAGTATTTCCGTAAGGTAGATTCATAGACATAGAATCGTAATACTAAAAACTTGGTTTTCTGACAAATAGAAGAAAAAAATCTTCAAAAAAAGAAGAATAGTTAAATAATAATAATAACACTGCAAAAATAACTGGAAAAATATAGATAAAAAAGCCAAACTAGCATATGTAATCCGACAAAAACAGCAAGTCCACTGTGGTAGGATTTTAATATTAGTAATCGTAAATCTTGTTTGAGTTAAAGGAACGAAGACAGAATTAAAGTGGAAGGACGGATTCGCATGAATGATACAAAACTTGGTTATAAAGGCAATCAGACGGCAGCTACAACTGAGAAAGTTAATTCTAAAATAAAAATTCCAAAGAATGTAAGACAGATCGGTAAAATTGGTGGTCAGTTAAAAATTTATATGGAGGACTATGTAAAGACTTATACTAGACAACTAGCAGAGAGTGATTATGCTAGTCGTTGTATGGCAGTCTTAGTAGGAGAATACCGTCACGAAGAAGAGGATAGAAATGTATTTCTCTATGGGGCAATCCTGGTGGAGAATTGTTTTGAGGATGGAAGAATCGTATTGAAAGAGGATTCTTGGTCTAATATTTATGAGAAGATAAAACAGTATTTTTCTGAAGCAGAAATTGTTGGATGGTATTATGGCGGGACAGGCTTTGGAACAGAAGAATTGAATTCGCTTCGAGAAGTACATATTGATAATTTTGCGGGCAGAGATAAGATTCTGCTTACTTATGATGTTTTGGAAAAAGAAGATAATTTCTACGTTTATGATGGTTATGACTTGAAGCAACAGCCAGGATATTACATATATTATGAGAAAAATTTAGAAATGCAAAATTATATGGTAGACCACAAAAAGATAAAGCATGAAGAACTTGAGGTAAGTGACCGTGCAATGAAGGAGATAAGAACCATTCTAAAAGAAAAGAAACCGCCTGTGGATGCAGAGAAAGAACAACGTACCATGCTACGTCTTGGTTATGCTGCTGGTGGATTAATGACTGTGGTAGCACTTGTAGTTGGAATTACGGTCATGAATAATACAGAGAGAATGAGGCAGATTGAAGAGACTGTAAATTCAATGTCTAAGGATATCTTTGATAAGGATAGCAATAAGAATGTAGATTCCAATAAAGGTATTGCAGCTATAACTCCGATTCGTGAACAAGATGTGGATGATGATAAAATAACGGAGGTAGCAAACGGTGATGATGCAATAGAGACATCTGGAAATAAAACCACACCTATGCCAACGAAGGGGGTGGAGGAAGTGACAAATACTCCATCAATTACACCTACCTTAGCGCCGACCCAAAAACCAGAGGTAACCCCAACCATCACCCCAACCCAAACGCCGACACCGACGCAAGAGGCTAATCAACCAACTAGTAATATAGATGTCTCGAAGTTAAAGACATATCGAGTAAAGAATGGAGATACATTAGCAAGTATCTGTATACGTTTATATGGCGATTACAATATGATATCCCAAATTAAAGAATTGAATCAGTTGGCTGATGAAAATGTAATCTATGAAGGACAGGAACTATTAGTACCATAATTAAAACATAGCTTGGTCTAGAGTCTATTTAAGTTACTCTAGATCAAGCTTTTTTTAGAAATATAGTGCCAAGTAATGAAAAATAAGGTATAATCGAATCAAAATGATGATGAAAACACATTGAAGACGATAAATGCATGAGAAAGATAGGCAGAGAAGAAGATGGTGAAACTAAAAAGAAGCCTCAGGGCAGATGAATTAAAGAAAAAAAAGAAAAAAAAGAGTAAATTAATCCTTATCCTTGGCGTTATAGGTATTATGATAATCCTTGGGATAGCGATTATATTACATAGAGAAACAGCAGTATATACCTCATATAAGGTGGAAGATTCCATTGAATTAACGAATGTGAAAGAAAGTAAATTTATAAAATATAAAAATGGAGTTTTAAAGTATAATCGAGATGGTGCAGAGGCGATTGCTTCCAATGGGACAGTATTGTGGAATGTCCCTTATAGTATGAAGAAACCCATTGCTGATGTAGAAGGTAGTTACGCGGTAATTGCTGATATGGGAAGTTATGATCTCTATATAGTAAATGGTTCTGGAACAACGAATGTAATCACGACTACAGAGCCAATTGTTGAAGTAGTAATAGCTTCTCAAGGAGTTACAGCAGTATTAATGGGAAATAGTACAGCAGATTACATTAGTCTTTATGATATGGATAGCGTAAACGGTCAGGAATCAATTTTAGATGTAAAAACTTTGGTTGCAACGGATGGTTTCCCAATCGATATCGGTTTATCAAAGGATGGACACAAACTAGTAACCTCTTATTTGGCGGTAGATGATGACAATGATGGTGTTGTTAGTAAAGTTACATTTCATAACTTTGGAGAGTTTGGTAAAAATCAAATCGATAGTCTTGTTGGATTTTATTCGGATTACCGAGGAGAGGTTATTCCGAAAGTTGAGTTTTTAACAAATGAAACAGTAGTTGCATATCGTGATACCGGATTTACACTATATTCTATCAAAGAGGTTCCTCGTGAAATTACGAGAGAAACCTATTCTGAGAAAATACACAGTATTTGTTACAATGATAAGTATATAGGGGTAATTTTAGATGGTACAAACAATACGCAGGCAAGAAAAGTAATTCTTTATGATCTAGTTGGTAAAAAGATTTTAGAAAAGGAAGTGAACTTTAACTTCCAGAACGTTTCAATAATAGAAGATCAAATTGTTTTTTATAACAGTACGGAATGTAACATTATGAATATTGATGGTAGTATGAAATTCTATTCGCAGTTCCATACAAATGTATCAAGTCTATACCAAGCGAGTGGAAGCAATGAGTTTCTGTTAGTTACAGATGTAGGATTAGACAAAATACAATTAATTAAATCGGAGGAGTAGGGAAATGAATGCATTGGTGTTAATCGTTATCGGAATTCTAATTCTGAATGCTTTTTTAGGTATGAGAAAGGGGTTTATAAAAACAATTTTTTCAATTTTTTCAATGGTAGTTGCCCTTATTTTCACGTTAATATTAAGTCCTTATCTTAGCAAGAGTTTACAGCAGAATGAAAAATTGGTTACTTATCTGTCAGAGAAATCTGCTGAAGTTTTAAAACTTGATAATATTGATGAAAAAATCAATCAAACGGTAGAAGATAGTGTAATTAGTAAATTACCTTTGCCAGAGTCAGTAAAAAATACCTTACAGAAAAATAACAATTCCGACACCTATGATGTTCTTGGAGTTAAGAATTTTAAAGGTTATGTTAGCCATGCAGTTACAAGTATAATTATTAATGCCATATCATTTGTTATAACATTTGTTGTGTTAATAATTTTACTTCGTATCCTCAGCACAGTATTAGATATTATCAGTAAATTACCGATACTTCACCAAATTAATAAATTAGCAGGTTTACTTGCAGGTGGTATTCATGGAATAATCATAGTTTGGCTTTTATTTATCTTACTAACAATTTTTAGTGGTACAAAGCTTGGCCGAGAGTGCTTTACGATGATGAATGAAAGTGTATTTCTAAGTGCACTCTATGATAATAACCTAATCATGAAATTTGTAATGAACTTATCAGGCATATTAGGATGAATAGCTTGAAAAAATAAGTAAATATCAAAGTACAACTTGAAATTGCGGAAAAGGTGGAGTATACTTGGAATGTAAGCACTTACATCTAAAAAGCAAACGTAAGAAGCATAGACTACTTATTTAAGTAGGAGTAAATGTGCAGTTGAACTATTTACTTAGTTACTGTCCTAATAAATTACAAGTAAAGGAGTATAGAAAATGAACGAAGTATTAAAGCGTTTTGAGCAATTAGGAATTATTCCAGTTGTTAAAATTGACGATGCTAAAGATGCAGCACCTTTAGCAAAAGCTCTTTGTGAGGGAGGTCTTCCAGTAGCAGAAGTAACATTCCGTACTGCAGCAGCAGAAGAGGCTATCCGTAACATGGTTGAAGCTTGCCCTGACATGTTCGTTGGTGCTGGTACTGTTCTTACTACAGAGCAGGTTGACCGTGCAATTGCAGCAGGTTGTAAATTCATCGTTAGCCCTGGTTTAAATCCTAAGATTGTGAAATATTGTATTGAGAAGGGTATTCCAATTACTCCAGGTACATCTAGCCCAACTGATATCGAGCAGGCAATTGAGCTTGGTTTAGAGGCTGTTAAGTTCTTCCCAGCTGAGGCATCTGGTGGTCTTGCAAAGATTAAGGCTATGGCTGCTCCATATGTAAATATGAGATTTATGCCAACTGGTGGTATCAATGCAAAGAATCTTACTTCTTATCTTGATTTCCCTAAGATTTTAGCTTGTGGTGGAAGCTGGATGGTTAGTGATGCATTAATCAATGAAGGTCAGTTTGACGAAATTAAGAGACTTACAAGAGAAGCTGTTAACACTATGTTAGGCTTCGAATTAAAGCATGTTGGTATCAACGCTACAAGTGAAGAAGAAGCAGATGGCGTAGCAACTTCCTTTGAAAAGTTATTCGGATTTGCTAAGAACGTAGGAAGCAGTTCTGTATTCGCTGGAAGCGCAATTGAAGTTATGAAGACTCCATATCTTGGAGCTCATGGTCACATTGCTATTCAGACAAATTATATTGAGCGTGCTATCTATCACATGGAGCTTCAGGGCTTTGAATTTGATATGGATACAGCAAAGTATAAGGATGGCAAAATGGTAGCAGTTTACTTAAAGGGTGAAATTGGCGGATTTGCTGTACATTTACTTCAGAAAAAGTAATACTTCCTTCGAAATAAATAATAAGAAACATAGATAGTAATAAAGAATAAAGAGTTTAATCATACTAAATTCTAAAAGATCATATTTCTATTGAAGATAGAGTTCTTATGTATATATTTTTATAAAACCTTGCAAGATAAGCGCATTATGTGCAATCTTGCAAGGTTTTTTTAGATTTATAGGAGTTAAAATTTGCGAAGCTTGTTTTAATAATTATTTTATTTCCAAAATTTTTATAAAGTTCCTTGTATTCTTCTCGGGTTATATTTATACTATAATCACATGGACGAAGGAGGACAATCAATGAAGAGACTTCAAAAAATATTTGTTACTATTGGTGTAATGTTTGCCATCATGCTTACTCAAATAGTACCTGTATCAGCCGCGCAAACATTAACATTTGATGATTTGTATATGACGCTAGAATTTTCCGATGACTTAATTGTATTAACACCTGACACCCCCAAAAGTGATGGGCGTTGGGCAGAAGCTGGCATAATTCAGGTTGATTCTAAATTAAAAGAGTTTAATGAAATGGGTGTGAAAGCTATGTTTTACGAGAAAAAAAGCAACACATCTGTTACTATGATGGTAAAAAACTCTTCGAAAACGAGAGAAATGATGAACTTAATTAACATGACAGAAACCGAGCTTCAAGAGTATTTTAATACTTTGGTAGGGGATGATACGGATACATTAGAAACTTCTATTGAGAAGTATATGCATAAGCAAACCCCTTTCTTTAAATTGCGAATACAAGCAAAAGAGGGAGTAAGTCCAGTTAGCGAAGTAATATATGGAACCATAATGAATGGGAAAAGTATCGCGTTTGATATCTATAAAGATGGAAGTTACATACAAGAACAAGAAGAAGAGTTAGCAAGGGCTTTAGTAGACCAAGTTACATTTACGAAGATTTTAGAGGCATCTGATATTATTGTGGAATCAGAGATTGGAATGAAGGATTTTATTGGACCTATTTTACTTCTACTAATAATTGTTGGTATAATTATAATATACAACAAGAAGAATAAAAAGGCTGCTCAGATTAAGAAAAAAATTGCACAGGATATGCAGGAGTTTCGTCTTAATCGAAGAAAGCTTGAGAAAGAAGGTAAATTAGACAAGGAAGAAGTTTTATTTACAAATTCAACAGAATATAATGATCAAGCTATAAAGACATTTTGTATGTACAATCATTTCTTTAAGCGAATTGGCTTCTGGTGCTATGTAATTATTTTATATTTGATTATATTGGGTTACAGTCTATTCTTTACTACTTCTATATGGATTACTGTTATTGTAACAATAGCAGGTGTAGCATATGGCTATTATCAGGGTATTGCTGTAGAAAAGATGTGTGAAGCAATGAAGAAACGATACGCAGGTAGTCGCTCTAACATAGCAATCACTAAGTTTTATGATGACTATTTTACTGTGAGCGGAATTCAATATATTAGTGATTTCCCATATGTTCAAGTAACTGAGGTAAGAAAATATAAAAATTATATTTATCTCTACTTAGGTTCTGAGTTTGCCTACTTTGTTGATATGAACACATTCAAAAAGCTAGAACAAGAAGAATTAATGATTTTAATGAAGAAAAAAATGGGTGAGAAACTTAAGGTAAAAACTCGCTAACTAAAAAATATAGTAATTCTAATGATTCAGAAAAAAGAGGATACCAATCATAATGGTATCCCCTTTTTCGTTTCATAAAAAATTACTATGAATGCCTTGTAATATGAGGTGTGTGCTTTATTACGTTTAATTCTGAAAATCACCTAACACGCCTTGTTTTAGAATAGGAAATAAATCATGGCATAGATTACCTTTAATTGGAATAAAAAAAGTTGCAAAAAAGTGTTGACATGAAGGGTTGTAGGTGCTATAATCATTTTTGCTGACGCGGCAATGAACAA